>JANMNM010000180.1:0-48447 GCA_031373905.1 Gemmatimonadaceae bacterium
TGGATGCGACCATCCTTGATCATCGCCAGCGCACGTGTCAGCGGCATGACTTCGACGCTGATGAACTCGTCCGCCTCCCGGTTCGCCTCGCCGCGGGTCAGGTCCCAGGCGATGAAGAGGTGAATCTTCTCGTCGGTGAATCCCGGCGTGGTGAACATCGTGTGCACATGGTCCAGGTGTGCGGCAGTACACCCGGTCTCTTCCTTCAGCTCACGTCGCGCGCACAGATCCGGCGATTCGTTGTCGTCCAGCCGCCCTGCCGGAATCTCGTACAGGTAATCCAGCGCGGCATAGCGGTATTGCCGGATCAACAACAGCTGTGGATCCGGCCCTGCGGGATCGCTCAGGAACGGGACGATCGCGCTTGCTCCCGGATGACGCACCATCTCCAGCTCGCCGATCGAGCCGTCGGGGAAGCGCACGGTGTCCACATCGAGATCGATGATGCGGCCCGTGTACGCGCGGCGTGTTCCCACACGCCCTGGCGCGTCGGCCTTCGGCTCAGTTTCCAAGGGTGTCCACCGGTTCGGAGATCGAGATTTCCCCAATGCCCAGCGCGGCAAGCGGCGCGCTGATGACGTCCGGATCTCCGACTGCCACCACCTGCAGTCGTTGCGGATCGAGGTGCGTCTGTGCCACGCGCAGGATGTCGGCTGCCGTCACGTTCCGGATGTTCGACCGGTAGGTGTCGTAGTAGTCGGCCGGCAGCCCGAAAATCGCCTGCGACGCGAAGGCCGACGCGATGGCACCCGTCGTCTCGAACCGAATCGGAAACACGCCGTCGAGATAGCTGTGCGCGAGCGACAGTTCACTCGGGCTCACCGTCTCACTGCGCATCCGGTCGAGCTCCAGAAGGATTTCCTTGACCGCCGCAGCCGTGACATCACTCTGCACCGCCGTCTCCATCGAGAACGGCCCTGCGCCACGCCGCCAGTCAACCCCGCTGTGCGCGCCATACGTGTACGCATGTGCCTCACGCAAGTTGAGGTTCAGGCGGCTCGAGAACAATCCACCGAGGATGGCGTTGCAGAGCACGAGCGGGAAGTAGTCAGGTGTCAGTCGCTGCGGCCCGACCAGTCCAACGCGCAACTCACTCTGCGGCGCGTCACCCTTGCGCACGATGTGAACACCGCGCGGAGTCACCAGCGCCGTATCCGGCGCTGCGAACGGCACCGATGGCGCGCCGCTCCAGTCACCGAGCGCGCGACGCACCAGCAACACTCCGTCATCCTGCGAAAGATCGCCAACCAGCACGACGGTCGTTGCATGTGGCGAGTACCGCGCGCCGTAGAACGCCCGCACCGACTCGATGCCGAGCGACTTCACGGAACGCTCCGTACCACCATCCGGTCGCGCATACCGCGCGTCGGGCGCGTACAGGACCTGGGACAACGCCTCGTCAGCCAGCGATCGAGGCTCACTCCGCTGTTGCAACAGATCAGCAAGGCGTTCAGTCCGAAGCCGTTCGAACTCGTCCTCCGGCAGCGACGGTTCGGTGAGCACGCGGGCGAGCAGTGCCAATGCTTCCGGCAGCCGCGATGAGAGCGTGGTCAATTTCACCACGCTCGAATCCCAGTCGGCGCCTGCGTCAAGCGTGCTACCCATCGATTCCACCAGATCGGTCAGCGCGGCTCCGGTGAGAGACCCCGTCCCCTCGGTCAGCAAGCTTGCCGTCAGCTGTGCCACACCGTCCTGACCCGTCGGATCAGCGGCCGAGCCGGCGTCCACCAGAGCCAGCACGGTCACGAGCGGAAGCTTGCGCACCGGCGCGATCACCACTCGCAGACCGTTCGGCAGCACCTGCGTCGTGAACGCGGGGAAGTTGTACGCGCGAGGCGTTCCCGGCGTGGGGCGAACCGACGCATCGGTCATCTCGATTGCACTCACGCCGCTTCCTCCACCGTCACGTCGCGCGGGACATACATCAGCGTGGCGCGATTCTCGGGCACACACCACTCCAGCGCAAACGCCGTCACTTCCGCTGCCGTCACACGCTGATATCGCGCCGGTTGCTCGTTCACCAGGCGCGGATCGCCGAAATACGTGGCGAATCGCGACAGCGTGTCCGCACGATGCTGCGCGCTCTGCAGCGATGACACGAAGTCCGTCTTGATCAGCGCCAACGCACGAGCCAGTTCGGCGTCGGTCACTCCGTCGAGTTCAAATGCATCCAGTTCGTCGTGCACCGCCTGCTCGAGTCGGTCGGCGGTGACATCGCCGTTCGCGGTCGCGTCCACGACCAGCAGGTCGGCACCCTTGGCAAAATCGAACGTGTACGCGCCCGCATCGGATGCGACCTGCGTCTCACGCACCAGGCGGCGATAGAGGCGGCTTCCCTTGCGCATGCCCAGCACGGCCGCCGCAACGCTGGCCGCATACCACGCGTCACTGCCCCACGGCGGAATCCGCATGGCGACGATCGCGCGCGGCAACTGCACGTCGTCCTCCACCACTTCCCGCAATGCGACCCCGAAGCGCGGCGCAATGGAGAAGTCGGGGCGCGACGGTGGAGATGGATTTCGCGGAATTCCACTGAAGTACTTCCGCACCAGCGCGCGAGCCTCGGCGGGATCGAAATCGCCCGCAATCGTCAGCACGCAATTGTCCGGCGTGTACCACGTCGAGAAGAACTCGGCCACGTCATTCAACGAGGCGTCGCTCAGGTGCTCCATCGACCCGATCAGCGAGTGATGGAACGGATGCGTGGATGGGAACGTCAACGCCGGCAACTTCTCCCACCACGTGCCGTAGGGTTGGTTGTCCACCGTCCAGCGGCGTTCGTTCTTCACCACATCGCGTTGTGTATCGAGCTTCTGCTGCGTCATCGCCGCCAGCAGACTCCCCATCCGGTCCGCTTCCAGCCACAGGGCGATCGCAAGCTGATTGCTCGGCACCGTCTCGTAGTAGTTGGTGCGGTCGAAGCCCGTTGAGCCGTTGATCGTTCCGCCGGCGCGTTGCACGAGTTCAAAATGCTCATTGGCTTCGACATGCGCCGAACCCTGGAAGAGCAAGTGCTCGAACAGATGCGCAAATCCGGTGCGCCCCTCGCGCTCATTCGCGCTGCCAACGTGGTACCAGAGGTTCACGGCCACCAGCGGCGCAACATGATCCTCGGAATAGGTGACGCGCAAACCATTGGGCAGCGTCTCTGTTTCGATCGGTATCTGCATGCCGCAAAGTACTTGCCCCACGACACGTATGTGCAGCGGGGCAGGGGCCTCTTCGCGCGAAGCCCGTCAGAACTCCCGCATGCCTATGTGCATGCGGGGCCGGGGAGGCCAGGGCAGGTCAGTACCCTGGGTCGCGCGCCCACCCCGAGTTTCCTCCAAGCGTCAGGCCCGCACGCATCACGAATGCGCCACCCTTGGCGCGTGTGTCATCGGAGATCCGGCGGCCCGCTCGCATGAACTGGTAGCCACCACCGAGATTGAGCTGCACACCCTTCGCGAGATAGATCAGCGATCCTACGCCACCGCCGATCTGGGTTGCGGTCGAGGTGAACTCTTTGTCCTTGATCGTTTCGGCGCGCTCGAGAAGACCGCCTCGCCCATACAGATACGGCGTGAAATTCGAGGCCGCGAACGGAAGTGCGAGGCGCGGCTCGATGTAGAACCCCGAGAGCACTGCCTGGCGCGCGCCCCCGCCCGCGACACCGGTCCCCGCCACCCCGTGCCACGAGCGCTGATAGCCACCGGAGACGGAGAGGTTGCTGATCCCGACTGTGATCTGGGCCTCGGCGCCGCGACCATCATCCAGATCGGAGAAGATGTTGCCGCGAAGCGCCTGATAATTCGCGCCGCCTTCGATCGTGAACATCGGTGCCTGACGATGCTGCGCCATCACTGGCGCGGCAGAGGCGAGAACGGCGACAGCCGTGACTGCGAAACGACGATGCGACATGGGAAGCTCCGGTTGAGTTCAGCAGCAGCTCCGGCGCGACCCGGGCCACCTGCGCTCCACCAGAGGCACAAGCGATGCCTACGTGGTCATCTCGTGCAAGTTGTTGTACGGCATAGCCTTAGGAATCATGCTCGGCTCGGGATGTCCTTCCCGGGGGACAGCTCGGTGTCATTCCGAGCCGACCGCAATCGATCACATGCATCCAGGATCTGACGCTCGCAGCCCCGCGCCTGAACTACAGCTCGGCTGTCGGATTGCGCTTGAGCGCTTTCGGAAGTCCGTCGAAGAGCGCGCCAAGTTCCGCCGCCCGTTCCAGGCTGGTCACAAATGTCACGCCGGGCAGTGCCACGACCAGCAGGGAGTTCACGCCGTAGACGACCACGCGTCCGGCTTCGGTGTGCACCACGTTCGATTCTGCGTCGACCAGCAGCGCGTCGCCGATGACACCATTGCCCGTGTCATCGAGTTCACGCACGCGGCGCAGACATGCCCACGTGCCAACGTCGTCCCATCCGAAGGACGATGGAACGCAGACCAGCGAAGTCACGCGCTCCAGCAGGCCCCGCTCGATGCTCACCGACTGCACCATCCCGAAGAATCGGTCCACCCTGCCTTGGGTGAGGTAACTCAAGCCGTCGTGCAGCTCGGTGGTGTGAACGCCGAGTGCATCCAGAACCGCGCCGGCCTGCCAGCAGTAGATGCCGGTGTTCCACATTGCACCGTCAGCAATGAACTCCTCGACTTGCAAAGGCCCCGGCTTCTCCACGAATCGCGACACGCGGCAGGCACCGCCTTTCGCAAGCGAGACCCCGGGGTCCAGCTCGGCGCCGCCTATCATGTACCCGAAGCTCGTGTCCGGCCGAGTCGGGCGAGCCCCGATCGCCACCAACGCCGTCTCGTCCGATGCGGCGTACTCGGCCGCACGATGGATCGATCGCCGGAACTCGTCCTCGAATTGCGCGGAGAGGTCGGCGTGCAACGCGCAGAACACGGTCTTTCGTCCAACCCGGCTGATGATTTCCTGCGCGCCCCACGCCAGCGCCGCCGCCGTTCCGAGCGGACGGGGCTCCACCAGCATGTTCTTCTCCGGCAGCTCCGGAATCGCGGCACGAATCGCGTCCGAGATGTCCGCACTCGTCAGCACGAGTGTTCGCTCCGGAGGAATGAGTGGGCTCAGACGGCGCAGTGTGTCCGCAATCAGCGGACGATCACCCACCAGCCGGAGAAGCGGCTTTGGGCGCTCCGGCGTACTCAGCGGCCAGAATCGCGATCCGATTCCCCCCGCGAACACCACCGCCCACAACGCGCTGCCTATCGCCAGCGCCGCCTCGGGCTCCGGCTGCTCCGACGGGAAGAAACCGAGTGTCGTGTCGTCCAGCGCCGCGCTGGTGATACCGGGCAACCCGGAGCCGGGCTGTCCGGGCAGCGATGCGTGAGGTGTTTCTTCCATCAAGCAGAACTCCAGGTGCGGCAGGACCAGATCGGGCTCTGGGCGGGGAAGCTCCCGCTGGTGAGGGGGGTCCTGGGCAAGCACGAATGAAAGCGTGACAGTGTCCGTATCACCAGTCGGGCTGCGTCCAGCTGAACTCAGCGACCAATGAACCCCGGGATGCAGAGCGCGGCGCACCGGAGAACCGATGCGCCGCGGAAACCTCTGAGAGAGACCCTCTCAGCGCTTGAAGTTCACGCCGAATGAGATCGGAATCAGGCGCGACGAAGACCCGTCCGTGAACACGTTGTGCAGTCGGGCCTCGGTGAATGCGTCGATACCCGCGAGTCGGAACGTCACGCCGCCGCCGGCATTGACGCCGAACTTGGTGCCCAGATTTCGATTGGCATTGTACAAGCCGGCGCCGCCTATGACATACGGTACGAAGGTCGCATCCTTAGCGCCCTCGAAGTGGTAGATCGCATTCCCGTTGACCGTGAACCAGTTCACGGAGTTGTACTTCACCGACGGGCCGCCTGTGATCGCCGTGATGGACTTGCCCGGCGTGCTCCAGTAGCCCACGTCGCCACGCAGGCCGAATGGCACGGAGGACGGCTTGTACGTGGCGTGACCCTGGAGGTTGAAACCACTGCCCTGTGTGTCGCCAATCTTGCCGACCGGCAGCGTCAACCCACCGGAGACGCCGAACGTGACCGCATCTGACTGTTGAGCCTGTACCGCTGGTGTGGCAGCCATCATGGCTGCGAGAACAACCGCGCCAAAACGTAGTGTCGTCATATGATTGTGCTCCTGTCGTCGAATGAGGTGGTACGGTCGTGAGTTAATTGCTTCTGGCCAGTGAAGCCCAGGCAATGGCCTCCGGCGCAACTCGAGGCGCAGGACTGTGTCGACAAAATATCGTTCTTGCAATTACTCCGCTTTGTAATCCAACTGCAACCCAGTGTCCCAAGACTGTACTGTCACTATACCGGCGATTACGCTGATGATCGCCGAAACGTTTCACTGACCGTTCGTTATACCCATCTGATCGAGCAAAGTGCCACATCGATTCGCACGGATCCGGGACCAGCGCTTGATCTGAGCAGATCACGTTCACCGTGCCCGACCGTTGTTCGTACCATGCGACGCGCTACCATTCGCGACGCGGGCCTCATCCACCAATCGTCTGTCGCTCTCGGGATTCCGCAAATGAACTCCAGTGTCCAGCAGAGTGCGGTCCCGTGTGCCGCCATCGGGCGGAGAGGCGGGCGCTGACCGTGAGTACCGCCCCCGCCATTCGCGTCTGGATCGACGGCGAATCGGTCACCGATGCCGCTCGCGCCATTTCGGCGTTCGACCGAGGGCTCACCCTCGCGGATGGCGTCTTTGAAACGATCCGGGTCCTCAATGGCGTCGCCCCGATGCTTGCCGCGCACATGGCGCGCCTGGGCGCCGGCGCCGACCGGCTCGGCCTGGTGCTCCCAGACGCCCTCACGAGGCACATCGCCGAGGCCGCCGCAACGGCACAGCGCATGCACCTGGCCGACGCCGTGCTCCGCCTCACCCTCACACGAGGCGACGCACTTCCCGGAATCGCGGGACTCAGTGGCGGCGCCTCGCGATCGATCGTCACGCTGACGCCACGGATTGCCGTGCGCGACGAAGTCCTCGAACGCGGACTCACGCTCATCACGAGCCAGTGGCGCTGGAGTGCGCGGCGACCAACCGCCGGCATCAAGTCTCTCGACTACACCGCCAATGTGCTCGCCTTGCGCGAGGCGCATGGTCAGGGCGCTGACGATGCGCTCATCATTGACACCGACGAGCACATCGTGTCGTGCACCGCGTCCAATGTGGCGTGGCTCTCTGACGCCACCCTGTTCACGCCCTCGGCAGCCACCGGTGCACTCCCCGGGACCACGCTTGGCCTGCTGCGCGAGCTCGCGCCAACGCTCGGTCTCGTCGTCCAGGAGGCGGAGGCGCCCGTTCAGGCGCTGCTCCACGCCGATGCGGCCTTCGCCAGCAGTTCCATTCGCGGCTTCGTGCCCATCACGCAACTCGACGGTGCGGCGATCGGCGGGCTGGGACGCTCTCCACGACTGCGCGCCCTGCACGATGCCTGGCGCTCGGAAATGGCGCGGCGCGCGAGCGTGGACTTCGTGGTCGACTGACTGACGCGACTTCAGGTGCCGCTGCGCGCTTCCAGCAGGAACGCCATTGGCGCCTTGAACGATTCGGCCAGCACGTAGCGAATCCCGGCACCATCGGTCAACGAGATAGGGCTGCTCCGGGTCGGTGAGCCATGCGCCACGAGTCCGAGCCTCCATGCCGTCAGTAGCAGTCGCAGCATGTGGAATCGGTCGCTCACGAGTACGACACTCGTGTACTGCCGCGTGCGCGCAATGCGCGCCACCGAGTGCATCTGTTCGGTGGTGCTGCGACTCTCATCCTCGAGGATGATCGCTGACGCCGGAACGCCATGGTTTCTCGCGTAACGCGCGCTCGTTTCCGCTTCGCTCGTGATGTCGCCGTTCGCTTTGCCGCCCGTGACGATCAGCCTCGGTGCAATTCCACGGCGGTACAGGCGGATCGCATGGTCGAGTCGCGCCTCGAGCACCGGCGATGGTCGACCGGAATATTGCGCCGCGCCGAGTACCACGATCGCGTCTGCTTTCTGTGCGGAATCACGGTTTCCTGCCAGCAGCACCGCCGCGATCGACACACCCCACACGACGATCACCGCGAGGAGTGCGCGCGCACCGAGGCGAAGGATCCTCGCAGAAAGCGAACGTCGTCGCGTCACGCTGGAGTGCGTCTCGAGCTAGTGTGGTGTCCCATAAGTTCGTAGCATAAGAAGGGACGATGAATTTTGGCGTCTGGCGAGGCGAAAACCGGAGCGATACCCGGAGGTATCGCGAGGATTTTCACAACGTGGCCAGGCGCCAAAAGGCGCGGGACTTCTGATACAGACTTGTGGGACACCACACTAGTCGGTGAGACTGAGCGTCGCGAGCCAGAACACGTCGAATGAAATCCGCGCGTTCCGTTCCGGTGCCACGACGCGATCCAGCGCCAGACCATCGACGAATGCCACAAACGTGTCTGCGATGAGTGGCACCGGCACGCGCGGCTTCAATCCGAGCGCGGTGAACAACTCATGCGTCACCGTCGCCGCCGCCTCGCGGCGTGCCAGCGCTGTCGCGCGCACCGCGGATTGCACCGCGTCACCCTGCACCAGCGTCAAATCCAGAAGTGCGCGCAAGTCACCCCGCTCGAGTTCATCGGACAGCCACTGCCACAACGCATCGAGCGCCGCGGCGGCCGGAACATCCGTGAGTGCCGTTTCCTGTCGTGCCACCAGCCCCGCCCGCAGCCACTCGACCAGGCGCGCCATGAGCTCGCCCTTGTCGTGAAAGTGGTAGTGAATCAAGGCCTTGCTTACCCCTGCCGCCTCTGCCACGTCCTGCAGACTGACGTCGGCCGCCCCTTTCTGGATGATGCACGCACTGGTGGCTTCGAGGATCCGCCCGGCGGCGGCGCCACGTGGGCTCGATGTGGCTTCACTCATCCGGAGCGCCGCATCAGGGCACCAGTGTGGTGTCCCATAAGTTCGTAGCACAAGAAGGGCCGATGAATTTTGGCGTCTGGCGAGGCGAAAACCGGAGCGATACCCGCGGTATCGCGAGGATTTTCAACGCGGCCAGGCGCTAAAAGGCGCGGGACTTCTGATACAGACTTGTGGGACGCCACACTAGGGCCCTCAGAGCTCACAACGGTCTCCCGCGGCTGGAATCGTGACCGCGTAGCCGCGCGACGTGAGCTGCGCACTCAGGGCTTCCTGGGCGGGTGGCTCACCATGAACGAGATACACTCTTGGCTTCTGCGGCTTCTTCTGGCTCACGGCATCGAGCCATGCCATGAGCTCTCCCCGGTCACCGTGCGCGGAATAGCCGTCGAGGATCTCGACCTTCGCCTGCAGCGGCACGTCGGCGCCGAAAATGCGCAGGACTGGACGCCGTTCCACGATCCGTCGGCCCAGCGTGTGCTCTGCCATGAAGCCAACGACAAGGATGGTGTTCCGGCTGTCGCTCGCACCATGGGCGAGGTGGTGCAGCACGCGACCCGACTCCGCCATGCCCGAGGGCGAGATGATGACCAGCGGTCCGCGTGTCGCATTCAGCGACTTGCTCTCCTGCGTATCACGCGTGTAGTGCACGAGGTCGAAGTGAAACAGCTCGTTCACTGCGCGGATGAGATCTTCATTGCGGTCGAAGCATTCAGGATGCGACTCGAACACCTGCGTCGCGCTGGTCGCGAGCGGGCTGTCGATGTAGATCGGAATTCTCGGGATGTCACCAGAGCGCGCGAGGGAGTGCAGGTCGTACACGAGCTCCTGCACGCGGCCGACGGCACACGCCGGAATGATGACGCGTCCACCACGTGCTGCCGTCTCTCGTACGATTTTCCCAAGCGCCGCGCGCGCATCGCTGATCGGCAGGTGGTCGCGGTCGCCGTAGGTGGACTCCATGATGACGACATCCGCGCTTTCGGGCGGATGCGGGGTCACGGATGATGGCCAGCCCGCGTCGCCCCACGTCGCCGGAGAACACCAGACGCACGGTCCGGCCTCCCTCCGTGCAGTCGAGCATGACGGAGGCCGAGCCGAGGATGTGGCCAGCGTCGGTGAAACAGGCGCGCACACCCGGCACCACGTCGAACCAGAGATCATACGGCAAGCCGATCATCTGCTTCAATACCTGCGCTGCGTCCTCGGGGTCGTACAGCGGCTCCGCATGCTCCTTTCCGCGCCGCTCGAGGAATTCGGCATCCTTGACCTGGATCCGCGCCGAGTCTGCAAGCATGATCGCGCAGAGGTCGCGGGTTGCGGCGGTGGCGTGAATGGGCCCTGGGTAGCCGGACCGCACCAGAAACGGCAGTCGGCCGGCATGGTCGATGTGCGCGTGGCTGAGCACGATGGCATCGATCCGATCCACAGGAAGCGGGAGTACCTCATTCTTCTGGCGTGATTCCGTCCGGTGCCCCTGGAACAGTCCGCAGTCCAGCAGCACCGTCCGTCCGCCGACCTCGAGGATGTGGCACGAACCGGTGACCTCGCGAGCCGCTCCGGAGAAGGTGACGTGCATGTCGGCTCGTTTTTCGCTGTGGAAGGGTTCGGCGGGCGCCCTGTGCGCCCGCATCCTGCTTTCGTAGCTACACCGCTGTCATGCTTGCGGTAAGTGCTGACTCCTCGGGCGTACAAGTCACGCAACTCGCCCTTCCGTTGGCCAGCATCTTCTCGGCATCTTGCCTGCGTGTCATACGACAACCTTACCGAAATGGCTGGCGTGACCCTCGTCCGCCACCCCCTTGTTCAGCACAAGGTCACCCGGCTGCGAGAGCGCAGCGCGCCGACGAAGCTCTTCAAGGAACTCGTCGACGAGATTGCGATGCTCCTCGCCTACGAGGCCACGGCATCGCTCGCGCTCGAGCCGTATCCGGTCGAGACACCCCTCGAAGCCCATACGGGCGTGACAGTCCGTGGAAAGAAGCTGACCGTGGTTCCGATCCTCCGTGCGGGCCTCGGCATGGTCGAGGGAGTCCTGCGGCTGGTGCCTGGCGCGCGCGTCGGTCACATCGGACTGTACCGGGATCACGATACACTCGAGCCGGTGGACTACTACTTCAAGGTGCCGGGCGACGCCGCCGACCGCGCCTTCATCTTGCTCGATCCGATGCTTGCGACCGGCGGCAGCGCGTCGGCAGCGGTGAGCTCGCTGAAGAAGGCCGGTGCCGAACAGATCACTTTCATGTGCATCGTCGCGGCACCGGAGGGCATCGCACGGCTGCGCGCCGCGCACCCCGACGTTGCGATCATCTGCGCGGCAATCGATCGTGGGCTCAATGCACAGGGCTACATCGTCCCCGGGCTCGGAGACGCCGGCGACCGCCTCTTCGGAACGCGCTGATCACAGCTTGTGATCTGCACGGGGCCCGTCGCTGCGGAAGTCCGTGGCTGACGCGGCCCCCGCGGCGTGGCATTCTCTCGCACACGGGTTACGGGAAGGGAAAGCGCGCTCGCTCAGAACTTGCTCCCTTGTACGTGTCCCCACCGCGCCATAGAATCACGCAAGCGTCAATGCAGCCCGCTGAACTCTGCGCGACATCCGAAAAAACCCCCTTTGATGCTCATCAACCTGCTCCCCGACTTCCTGGCCGTGCTTCAGAGCGCGGACCGGGTCGCGGCGTACGAGCGCTATTTCGCGGCCAACAAGACACTTCTGACGGCGTACTGGGACAATTACGTCGTTGACCCGACGGGCCCGCATGTGGGCGAGATCATCCGCAAGACCGTTGCTGCCGATCGTGGCGACCTGCTCGGCGTGCTGGATCGGGAACCGCTGGTGCTCCGCGCGCGACAGACGCTGGCACAGGCGATGAGTACGCTCGAGATCACGGAAGAACCCGATGTGGTGCTGATGGTGGGTGTCGGGGCTGCCAACGCCGGAGAGCTGGTGATCGACGGTCGCCCCGTGGCATTCGTCTGCCTCGAGCACTTCACAGGCACACGCAATCCTGACACGGACTCGCTCGGTCTCGACCCGGCGCTCATCCCACCCTGGCTGGCCCATGAAATCGCCCACGGCGTCCGCTACACCGCCAAGGACAGCCAGAGTGACATGAAGACGCTCGTGAGCGAGAACGGTGGCTACTACTCCTTCTGGGATACAGGCAAGCGTGCGTCGCTGCGCGAGTTGCTCGTGAACGAAGGTCTCGCCGCACATGCGGCGCAGGCCGTCTGCACCGGATACGCCGCCTGGGAGTATCTCGGCTATGGCCGACGTCAGTATGCGCGCATTCGGGAACTGGAACCGCTGCTGGCGCGCACGATCGGCGCCGACCTCGATCGCAACGGGCTGGGCCTTCGACTGCGCTGGCTGAGTGACGGCACGAGCGAAGATGCGCGCACCATCGAGCGCCACGTGATTCCGGAGCGGGCCGGTTATTTTCTCGGCCACTCGCTGGTTGCCCCGGCCGTCGCGCAACGTGGCATTGCCTGGGCACTGCGTGCGAGTACCAAGGAGCTCATGGAAGTCGGTCGCAAGTCGGCCGCCGTCAGCGCCTGAACCGCGAGCACCACAACCTGCGCTGACGCAGATCTTCTGCGTCCTGACGGTTTCGCGGATTGTCCGGAAGGGTACGAAGCAGAGGGGCGTCCACGCTGATGTGGACGCCCCTCTGCTTCGTACAGTCGACCGGCTCAGGCCTTTTTCGGCTTCGCCGGCGCGCCCTTGTCGTAGACCACCGGCTTGTCCTTGCTCTTCAGGCGCTCGTTCGAGATGAGCCACTGCTGCGGCAGTGCGGCGATGTTCTGGACCATGTAGTACAGGTTCAGGCCTGCGGCAGCGCTGAAGAAGAACGCGAACATCATTGCCGGGAACATGTACGCCATGATCTTCGCCTGCGGGTTCGGCGGCACGCCACGCATGCCGATCCAGCTCAGCACGAACGCACTGCCGGCCATCAGGATCGGAATGATGAACGTCGGATCTTTCTGCGAGATGTCCGCAAGGTACAGAAAGGGCACGCCGCGAAACTCGATCGTGTTCTGGAACACGAAGAAGAGCGTGATGAACACCGGCATCGGCAGGAGCATCGGCAGGCAGCCCGAGACCGCGCTGAACGGGCTCATGTCATGCTCCTTGTACACCTTCATGACCTCCTGCTGCATCCGCTGCGGGTCTGACTTGAACTTCTCCTGCACCGCCTGCAGTTCGGGTTGCAACACCTGCATCTTCATCGAGGTACGCATTGCACGCTGGTTGAACGGCCAGAGCAGCAACCGCACCGCGACACCGAAGATCACCAGGACCCAGCCGTAGTTCAGCTTGAGTGTTTCGTGCATCCAGAGCAGCGACTTCATCACCATCGTCGCGAAGGGCTGTACGAAGCCCTGCAGCCAGCCGCCATACGGATTGCTGTTCTCGAAATCCCGACCCAGCGAAACCAGTCGGCGCCATTCCTGCGGGCCGGCATACATCTCGAAACGGAAGGTGCCATCCTGCAACCCCTGCAACGCCGTCGCGGCGACGCGGCTTTCGATCTTGCCGCGCTTCTCGCCGCCAGTCACCGTCACTTCATCGAACGGCCGATCGCCCTTCGATGTCAGCAGCCCCACGATGAAAAACTTGCTCTTGCTCGCGACCCAGATGAACGGGCCTTCCTTCAGCTCGCGCTCCCCGGGATCGAGATCCTTGAAGGCCACGCTCTGCGTGTTGCCCGTCACAGGCTTCATCGCCACGGCGAGGTGCGTCTGATCTTCCGTGGTGTCGGCCTCGCTCGACCGCAGCCCTGACGGCAACGTGATGCGAAGGAATGCCGGTGACGAGATGCCGGTGACTCGTCCGCCAACGCGCACGAGAAAGCTGTCCGGTTGAAACGAGTACGTGATTTCCACGTTCGCCAACCCGGATTGCCCGGTGTACTTCACCGTGCGATCGTCCGGCCTCGTCGCGGTGAAGGGAACCCCGGCGAGATCGATGACGGTGTTGCCGGCAGCCTCCTTCACGATCAGGGCGTACTGCAACAGCGCCTCACCGGGCCGAACCAACTCGACCGCCGCTGATGCGTCTGCCGCCAGGCCCGGTGTCAACGGCTTGTAGCCGGTGAGCTGCACGGACACCGGTGCAGCGCCGACGCTGCTGAAGCGCAGCGTGCTCCTGGAGCCGGAGACCGACGCCGTGTCGATCGCGACCGGTACCGCCGTTGCGCCCGGTGCGACCTGCGCCGGCGTTGCTGGGCCGACGGACGGGAGCACTGCGCTCGGCGGCGGGGCCACCGTCATCGTGGCGCTGTCCGCCTTCACGACTGCCGCCGCCGGCGGCTTGGCGGGAGGGAACAGGTATTGTGTGAGACCGATCACCGCTGCCGACAGGGCGAGGGCGAGCAGCATGCGCTTGTTCATACTGGGATGCAGAGGGTCAGGCGACGCGCAGACGTGGCGCGCAGGGAATGCGCGGGCCCGCAACAGTCGTGGAGGTCAGGGAACAGGGTCGTGCCCGCCGGGGCGGAACGGGTGGCATCTGGCTATTCGCTTCGCCGCCAGCCACGACCCACGAATTGCGCCATGGCGTTCGATCGCTTCCACCGCGTACGCGGAGCACGTTGGAGTATAGCGGCACGAGGAGGGAAACAGCGGGGAAATGAAGAGTTGGTATACCCGGATCAACGCCGTCGCAGACCACCGCACCGCGCGGACGGGCAGAGAGCTGACCCGCGGAGAATCTCCTGGCAGGCTCATGACGCAGAACCCGTCGGCGAAGTGTCAGCCGCGTCCGTCTCGTTGGTGGGCGGCAGGACCTTCAGGCGTCCCACGATCGACGTCAGTTCGGCGCTCAATGCATCCCACGACAGCACGTACGCGCCTGGCAGGACCCGCAGCACGACATCCTGCGGCGCAAGCTTCGACAGTGCGGTCGTTCGCACCAACTCGCGGAGCCGTCGCTTCAGCCGGTTCCGGTCGACGATGTCCCGCCCATGCTTCGGGATAATGAACCCGACCCGTGCGCACGACAAAGGGGAAGCGGCGACGCGGAGCTCTATATGAGCCGACCGCACACGCTTCCCCTCACGTCTCACCCGCTCCAGCTCCGACTTTCTCGTGAGACGTTGCTCTCGCGAGAAACGGAACGATTCAGGCGCCGGCGTACTTGCTCGGCAGCTGAACTGCCAGCTGCTTCCTGCCCTTCTTGCGGCGACGGCTCAACACTGCGCGGCCCCAACGATCGGCCATGCGGGCGCGGAAGCCATGCTTTCGGATACGACGCTTGTTTCGGGGGCGGTACGTGGGCTTGCCCATATGTACTCCAGATGCGTGCGCGGCGGTTCGGGGAAAGAGTGGCAAACCTATTCAGGACAAGCACTTCGGTCAAGCTACGTCGCGTGACACGTGACTTGCCTGGATACACGGCACCCCCTCGGCGCCCTGTTTGCGAAGCGGGCGCCGTCTCTGTAAACTCGCGCTCCCTTACTGAATGTCTCTTCGCCGCTCGGAATGCTCACGGCTGCAGAAACCTGGGCTCGACTGCTCGACCGCGCACGACGCGAACTCCAGGAGCAGACTGTGCGCACCTGGCTGGAGCCGTGCGAGCCGCTGCGTGTCGACGAACGGGCCCTGACGGTCGGTGTGCCTGACCAATTCGCGGCCGACTGGAACGAGTCCAAGCACTCGGGACTGCTCGCGAGCTTTGCCCCGGTGGCGCTCGGCCACCCGCTCCAGGTGCAGTTCGTCGTGCACGAGTCGGCACGCACGAAGCCGCAGATGGACCTGTTCGTCGCGCCCGCCGAGGCACCGCGCCCGGCGATGGCGCCGAATCCGAATCTGGCGCCACTCTCCGAGCGCTACACCTTCGAGCACTTCGTCGTCGGCAAGAGCAACGAGCTCGCTGCTGCGGCCGCGATCGCGGCAGCGCAGGCGCCTGGCAAGCTCTATAACCCGCTCTTCATCTACGGCGACACGGGCCTCGGCAAGACGCACCTCATGCAGGCGGTCGCGCACGAATTGCTCAAGCGCGACCCGGGAACACGCATCACATTCGTCGGCACAGAACAATTCACGAACGAACTCGTCGGCTCCATCCAGAGCCGGACAACGCAGGATTTCCGCCGACGGTATCGCGAGACGGATCTGCTCCTCGTCGATGATGTGCAGTTCCTCAAGGGCAAGGAAGCCACGCAGGAAGAGTTCTTCCACACGTTCAACGCGATCTACGAAGCGGGACGACAGATCATCCTCACGTCTGATCGCCCGCCTTCGGAAATCCCGGGACTCGAAGCGCGGTTGGTGAGCCGGTTCCAATGGGGAATGGTTGCTGACATTGCGTTGCCCGATGTGGAGCATCGTGTCGCGATCCTGCGTCGCAAGGCGCAGCTCGATCATCTCGAGCTCACGATTCCGGACGACGTCATTCAGGTCATCGCCGACAACGTGCGATCGAATGTCCGGGAACTCGAGGGCGCGATCATCAAGCTGCTTGCGTACGCGTCGCTCAAGCATGCCGACATCACGGTCGATCTGGCACGCGAGGCGTTGCGCGATCGCTTCCGGAATGATGCCGGTGCGTCGACGCCAGCCGGAGTGAGTGTCGCCACGATCCAGGCCGCCGTCGCGAAGGAATGGGGCGTCACACCGGAGGGCCTCAGGTCAGAGACCCGCACGAAGATGCTCACCGTGCCGCGTCAGGTCGCCATGCTACTGTGCCGGGAGTTGCTCGCACTGCAGCTCGTTGAAATCGGGAACTCCTTTGGCGGACGCGACCACTCCACCGTGATCCATTCGCTCGCCAAGGCGGAGCGGACCGCAAAGGAGGACGTCGCCTTTGCCGCGCGTGTGGAAAAGGTTCGGCGCCTGTTGGAAACCGGCGAATGATCCACCACGTTCAACGTTTTCCGGGTGTTCCCCACAGCCGCCTGTCCGACAATGATGACGGGTGCGGAAAACAGGGGTGGTTTTGCCCGGTCCCCAACACACCCTTGGCTTGGCGAAACCCTTGCCAGCGCGTAGCTTCCGGCGTTCTTCCACAGTCCGGTCTCCCTCTACGACTACGACTGTTAAAGATCTATAGAACAGCATTACAGCAGTGCGTCCACACTGGTCGCGTTTTGTTGGTCCAGACCGCAGGATCGATTGCCAGACAGGGCGTTCGCCCGGCGTCGGTTCGGCGCACTCCGAGGAGCTGATGCGATTCACCATCGCGCGAGAAAAACTCCAGGAAGGGTTGGCGGCGGTTGCTGCCAGCATTCCCAGCAAGACGACGCTGCCGGTCCTGGCGAACATCCTGATCGAAACCACGGAGCGCGGCATTCGCTTCTCTGGCACGGACCTCGACATCCATGTGAGCCACGAAGTGCAGGCCGATGTCGAGCGACAAGGCGGCATCACGATTCCTGCGAAAAAGTTGCAGGAACTGGCTCGCGAGCTGCCGCCCAATCCGGTCAAGATCGAGTCCGCTGGAGAGCAGAAGGTCAGCCTCGAATGCGGCCGTGCAAAGTTCAAGCTCAACGGATTGCCGAAGGATGACTTCCCGCAGTTCCCCGCGATTCGGTTCGGCGACGGGTGGCGTGTGAAGTCCGCCGACGTTCGCAAGCTGATCCGGCACACCTCGTACGCCGTGAGCACCGAAGAGAGCCGGCCCATCCTCAACGGCGTCCTGTGGGAGTTGAAGCCGGACCACATGCGCATGGTGGCGACGAACGGCCACCGTCTCGCCAAGATGGATGTGGCGGTCAGTGGACACGGCGCACAGAAGAGCGACTTGATCGTGATGCCGAAGGCGCTCGATCAGGTGAGCAAGCTCTTTCCTGACGAAGAGGATCTCGAGGTTGCTCGTGGGGACAACCACCTCGCCTTCAAGAGTCCGTTCACGACGATCTACACGCGCCTGATCGAGGGTCCGTACCCGAACTACGATCAGGTGATTCCGAAGGACAACGATCGCTACGCCATCGCCGACAAGGACGCACTGGCCTCTGCACTTCGGCGCATGGCCACCGTCGCGTCAGACCAGACACACCGCATCAAGCTCTCCTTCAACGCGGGCATCCTGCGCTTTCAGGTCACCACACCGGACCTTGGTGATGGACAGGATGAAATTCCCGTTCGCTATGAGGGTGATCCGATGGACATCGGATTCAATGGCGCGTATCTGCTCGAGATTCTGAAGTACATCCCGACCACCGAAGTGCGCATGACGTTCAAGGCGCCCGAGCGTGCAGCAACAGTGGAGCCGGAAGGGTGGAGCGATTCGGCGAAGTACCTGACGATCCTCATGCCTCTGCGGCTTTCGGACTGAGCTGACCCTCGCGCTGTCTGGATCCGTGCTGTGATGCATGCGAGGGCGCCGTCATGGGCGCCCTCGGTCGTCAGGGGAGAAGCGCGGCGTTCTCTGTCAGTTGTTGCACGAGACGCCGGACCTGCTGTCCATTCGTGATCTCGAACTCGAGCGTCTGCGTGCCTCGCCATGACATGATGCGACGGTCGGCGATTCCGAGGACAGCGAGCGACTCGCTGGTACCGGATCCTTGCAGTGTGACCATCTGATCGCGAAGCACGGCGTTCCCCGTGACGCGGATGACGGCGTGCCGCTCGAGCAACAGCGTCGTGCTGTCCATCCCGGTCAGTGTCCTGGACGCGACGATCGTGACTGTCGTCGCCGGCAGACCGGCTCTGCAGGTCGTCACTGTCAGCGTGTCTGCCCACGTCCGGTCTGCAGACAGGGTGTCCGGCAACAGCGGAAGCAACTCAGGCAGCAGCCCCGCAAGCGGGCGCTCCGTCGCGCACGCAGTGGCGCTGTCGCCGGTGATTCGCGGACGTCCGCGATTGAGTGAGGCAGCAACGGAGAGCCCGCGACGGAAGGCCGATTCGGCGCGGCGTACCATTCCGGTGGAGGTTGCAACAAGCGAATCGACGGACATCGTTGCAACCGTGTCCGCAGCGGCGGCGGTGGCGATTGTCAGCACCGAGGCGGTGGTGATGGTATCAACGAGTGGCGTCTGCTGGGACCGCTCAAGCGCGATCACCGCCGTCGAGCTCACGCGATAACGGACGGTCAGCGCAGTGACCTGCGCGCAGAGCAACGCCGTCGGCACGAGGGCGAGAGTGCAGAGTATCGCAACACGCGACGTTCTGGCGAGGCAGGGGAATCGTGACATCACTGCGCAGGCGGGATGGATCGGTGACGAAACACCGGCAGACCACCAGGGCACAACCGGAACGAAAACGACGAACAACAGTGGGGGCAGTGAGTGCCGGCCTGTAAGCCGGGTTCTGTCGTTGCGCGAACGCAACGGATGATCATTCCTCTCGGCATGCAGTCACCTGCACGCTCCAGCAGCCTACCCGCGGCGTCGTTGTCGGGACGGGCCGTCCCTCGCCGCTTATTTGGCCTTGCTCCAGCTGGGGTTTACCCTGCCGCCACCGTTACCGATGACGCGGTGCGCTCTTACCGCACCTTTTCACCCTTGCCCGATCCGACGAAATCGTCGGCCGACGGCGGTGTATTTTCTGTGGCACTTTCCGTCATGACACCGTGAAGACGCCACGGTCTCACGCCCAGGTGTTACCTGGCAGCCTGCCCTTCGGAGCCCGGACTTTCCTCGAGCAGACATCCTTGCGGATCCGTCTCGCGATCATCCGGCCGACACTCATCACCCGCCTGAAACGTACTGCCGTGGCGCTCGGCGCGGGAGCGTGGCAGCGGCACATTCAACACCGTCACGCCAGGGATGCCTGACAGTAGCGTGACGCGACGGGACACCTTGGCGATGTCTTCCTCGCGAGGTTCCCAGAGTGCCCGTTTCGCACAACGCACGCAGCATGATCCCAGTACCCGTTTCAACGATTCTGACGCCAGCTGAGCGCAGCGCCGTGGACGCTGCCGGACACGGACTGTATCGCACCATGCACCGGACGTCGCTCGAGGAAGTGCGGCGCGATCTGCGCGAACACTCTGCCAGCGCCGTGTTGCTCTCGCTGGCGTGTTGTTCGCCGCGCGATGCGATCCGCATGGCAGCCCTGCTGCGCGAACACCCCCGCGTTGCAATGATGGGACTTGTCACCAGTGCGGAACGCGTGCACCCGCAGTCGCTCCTGTCGCTCGGCCGCAGCGGCATGCGCATCGTGATCGATGCGCGCGAATCGAGTGGTTGGCACCTGCTCCGGGAAACGGTCGCAACGGTTGACCGAGGCGCGTTCACCATCGAATCCGTCATGCGCGATATCAGGCAGCGGCTGGTCGCTGCCGGAGACGACTGTCTCGAGCTCTTCGAATTGTTGTTCACGGCAACGCCGGCGATTCACAGCGTTCGCCAGCTCTCGGTGCACGTGAAGATTCACCCGGGCACGCTGATGAGCCGCTTCCAGCGCGCCGGACTGCCCGCGCTCAAGCGCTACCTTGATCTCGCGAATCTCGTGCGCGCGGCGCACCGCCTCGAGGACTCACGCCGGTCCATCGCGGATGTCGTGACGGGGCTCGACTACTCGTCGCCGCAGAGCTTTGGCCGGCACGTGCACCTGGTCGTGGGGCTCTCGGCATCGGCATTTCGGGAGCGGTACGACTGCGAGGGCATGTATCGCCGCTTCTGCGAGGAGCTGATCTTGCCCTTCCAGCCGCAGCTGTGTGCGTTCAGGCCGCTTCGACCGGTGCTGGATGATGACGTCTGAGCCCACCCGTGCAGGCGCTTACGGCTTCGGGATCAGCCGTTTCAGTTCAGCGGCCGTCGTGAAGGCGAGCAGGGGGATTCCCTCGGCGGCCAACGCCTCGCGCGCGCCTTCCTCGCGATCCACGAGGGTGAGAGCCCCCACGACGTCGCCGCCCTCCACCCGGATCGCGGCCGCAGCGTTCAGCGCGCTCCCGCCAGTCGTCATCGAGTCCTCGATCACAACGACACGGTCGCCGCGCCTGAACGAGCCCTCGATCCGCTTTGCCATGCCGTGGCCCTTTGCCTCCTTTCTGACCGAGAAGCATCGCACCGGTGCGCCGATCAACGCGCTGGCATAGGCAATGGCGTAGCTGACCGGGTCTGCGCCGATCGTCAGCCCGCCCACGCTGTCAACCGTCCAGCCGCTGTCAGCGAGCAGCGCGAACGCCAGGGGACCGACCAGAACGAGGCCGTCCGGGCTCATCGTCGTCAGCCGGCAGTCCACGTAAAAGTCGCTGGTCCGGCCGGACGCCAGCGTGAACGTTCCGCGTCGAGCCGAACGGGCGGCGAGCAGCTCCACCAACGCCTCGCGGCGTGGGGGCACGGTCACACTCAGGTGTCCCGCGATCCGAAGAGCCCCTTCATCTTCCCGAACAGACCGCCCGACTTCTCCGGCGGCGGTGCAGGCATCGTCGTCAGCGCCGCTGAAAGCGCAGTCGCGAATTCGACAATCCCCGGATACCGGTCGACAGGTTGCCGCGCGAGGCCCTTCATGACCACACGCTCGACCTCGTCGCTGAAGACCAGGCCCGGTACCGCCTTGTTGAGCGGCGTCGGAGGCTGCGTGAGCAGCTGCGACAGCATGTCGCGCGTGGAGCGCGCCGTGTACGGATGCACGCCGGTGAGCAGAAAGTACGCGATCGTGGCCAGGCTGTATTCGTCGGCGGTGGGGCCCACGAGCACCCCGCTGAGAGCCTCCGGCGCCACGTACAAGAGTGTCCCGACGAAGAACCCGTCGCGCGTGAGTCGCTGGTCACTCCCTTGCTCTGGCTCGGCCGCAATCCCGAAGTCGAGCAGGCGAACACGATCGTTCGCGGCGTCGTACATCAGGTTTTCGGGCTTCAGGTCGCGGTGGACGATCCCCTGCCGGTGGGACGCGTCAACCGCTGCGGCGATCTGCCGCACGATGCTTGCAACCTCGGAGCGGGGGAAGGCGCCGGTGCGCTTGGCGACCTTCTCCAGCAGTTCACCTGGTGCCCACTCGATGGCGAGGAACTTCAGGCCGTCCGATGCGCCAATCTCGATGGTGCGCACCACGTTCGGATGGACGACACGCAGCCCGAATTCCGCCTCTCGCTCGAAGCGGGTGACGGCCGTCGGGTCGTTTCTGAGCTTGGTTCGGAGCACTTTGAGTGCCACGATACCGTGCGTCGGATGCGAGGCGCGATACACCATCGCGGTCCCGCCTTCGCCCACCATGTCCTGCACCGCATATTCTGCGATGACCGTTCCAACCAGCGCGTCTCGTATCACAGGGGTAAGCCTACGTGGCCGAGGGGAAGGCGGCAAGCGCACGGGCCGGAAACGCCCGACGCAACGATGGGCGGTATCACGTGTATCGTAGTGCGAGTCTTCGAGGTGGTGCCGAAACCGCGCGGGCCTTCCGTGCGCGTGGATTCTTCTGAACGTGGTCACTCGCGCGTGAGCGCGGCGGACGTTATGGGATTGCTGCTTCTGCCTTCCGCGCACGGCTTCAGGTGCCGCTTCGGCCTCGTGCTGCTCCTCGCCACGCTCCCCGCGTGCGCCCCCGTCGGACGTCCTCCTGGCGGTGGCCCTCCGCCGGGCGGTGGCCCCCCGCCCGCGGACGGAACGCCGGTTGCGCGCCGTGGCGACCTCGCCGCGCAGTCCGACCTGCTCCGTGTGTTCCAGGGGCTTGGGCTGCTCGCCAGCGGCCTTCCGCTGCCATTCACCGGCGCCATCGCGACGCTGGCCAGCCCCACGCCTGACAGCACACTCGTGCTCGTGTCGCTGTCGTTTCCCACAACGGCGTTCACCTTCGTCCGCGAGGCTGACCGATTCCGCGCCAACTACAGCGTTGCCGTCGAGGTCCGCAAGGACGGCAGTGTCGTTGCGCGCACGGAGTCCAACGAGACGGTCCGGGTCGTGAGCTTCAAGGAAACGCAGCGGATCGAGGAGAGCGTCCTGTTCCAGCAGCAACTGCGTGTTCCACCCGGCACGTACACCATCGCCGTGCTTGTGCGCGATGGGTCAACCTCGCGGTCGTCGGTGCAGGAGAAGCAGCTCGTCGTGCCGCGATATGGCAACCAGCCCAGTACGCCCATCATCGCCGTCGAGGCCACGCCGCGCACCAGCGCATCGGCCGCGCCTGAGCTGCTGGCGAACGCGCGCATCACCATCGTTCTGGGCCGTGACACGGAATTGCCGCTCTACATCGAGGCGCGCGACTCCTCTCCCGCAGGCGTGCCGCTGCAACTCGCGATTCGCGACGAAAAGGCGGTTGCGCTCTGGCGGGACAGCGTCGTGTTGCCACCGCACGCCGGTTTGGCGAGTGGCGTCGTCCGCATTCCCGTCGCGCGGCTGGGTGTCGGCGTGGTGCATGCCGTGATCTGGCGACCGGGGCAGGCGGATACCGTCTCGCAGCCGCTCCTGATCAGCTTTGGCGACGATCTCCCGGTGGCGTCGTTCGACGAGATGATCAACTATCTCCGCTTCTTCGCCAGCAGCGCGCGACTCAGCACGCTGAAGACCGGAACAGCTCAGCAGCGCGCCGAAGCGTGGGCCTCATTCCTCCGCGAGACGGACCCGATCAGCATCACGCCGCAGAACGAGGCGCTGCGCGACTACTTCCAGCGTATTAGGGTGGCGAACGAACGGTTCAAGGAAGATGCCGCTTCCGGTTGGTTGTCAGACCGCGGACAGACGTACGTGGCCTTCGGTGAACCAGACCAGATCATCGTCCCGAACAACCAGCCGCAGGACCTGACCATCGGACAACGCGGCCGGATCGTCATCTGGGAATACACGGCGCAGCGGCTCCGACTGATCTTCGTCGACCAGAGCGGGTTTGGTCGCTGGCGGTTCTACAACACCAGTGCCAACGAGTTCGTGTCCGCACTGCAACGCCAACTGAACCGATGACCACATCGGGCGTGGCGCGTGGGCGTGAAGTGCCACGCAAGACGCTCCACCTCTTGACCGCGTCGGTGCCCGTCGGGCTGATGCTGGGAGTCCCTCAGCGCGCCGTGGCCGCCGCACTCGTGGCGCTGTTCGGTGTCGCCTGTGGTATCGAGGTCGCGCGCCGCCGCTCGCCGACGGTGGCCGAGGGATTCGACGCGATCGTCGGAGACATGCTCCGTCCACACGAATCGGCGCGCGGCGTGACCGGTGCCACGTGGCTTCTGGCGGCGATGTCGCTCGTCTGCCTGATGGCTCCGCTGCCGGCCGCCATCGCTGCCACCTGGGCGGGCGCGGTGGGCGACAGCACGGCGGCGATTGCCGGCCGCATCTGGCGCATGACGCGACCCGGAACCGGAAAGACGGTTGCCGGCAGCACGGCGTGCCTGCTGATGACCGCACTCGGCGCGTGGTGGCTGGCGGGGTTCAGCATTCCTGCAGCAGCGGGTATCGGTGCCGCCGCGACGCTCGCCGAGCTTCCCGCCGTCGCGGTGGATGACAACCTTCGCGTGACGCTCGTGGCAGCCATGGTCGCGACGGTTTTTCTGGTGCGCTGACGGTCGCAGTTGACCGGGGGTCGCGGGATAGATTTCCCCGCATGACCGCGCAACCACCAACCGTACCGACGTCGCCACGCCTCTTTCTCGTGGATGGCTACGCGCTGATATACCGGGCCTTCTTCGCCCTCATCACGCGCCCGCTGCGCACAAGCCACGGTGTCAACACGTCGATTGCGTGGGGCATTGCAAATTTTCTCAACCGCCTCGTCAAGCAGCACCAGCCGGAGTATCTCTGCTGGGTCCATGACTCCGGCGCGACATTTCGCGACGAGATGTATGCAGACTACAAGGCGACGCGCGAGAAGCTCACGGAGGAGCTCCAGGCGGATTTTGATCTTGGCCTCGCGCACGTCCGCACATTGCTCGATGCGTATGACACCCCGATCGTGTCGCTCGAAGGCTTCGAGGCAGACGACGTCATCGGATCGCTTGCGCGACAAGGCGTCGAGGCGGGACTGAACGTGATTGTGGTCTCGGGCGACAAGGATTTTCACCAACTTGTCCAGCCCGGTGTGTGGCTGCTCAATCCCGGTCGGGGTGGTCCGGCCAGCGTGGATGAGCACTGGGTCGGTGTCGAGAACGGGAGCGAACGACTTGGTGTCGCGCCGGAATTCACGACGGATTACCTCGCGCTCGTTGGCGACGCTTCCGACAATGTTCCCGGTGTGAAGGGCATCGGAGAGAAAGGGGCGATCGAGTTGATCAACGAGTTCGGCAACCTCGAACAAATTCTCGCCAGCGTGGCGAAGATCACGAAGAAACGCCCACGGGAAGCGCTCGAGCAACACGAAGCTGACGCACGCCTCTCGAAGGCGCTGGTCACGATTCGAACCGACTGTCCTGCCGTGCTTGATCTCGAACGATTGCGCTTCCACCAGCCGCACCGGAACCAGTTGCGGCAGGCGTACGTGGACCTCGAGTTCACGTCCCTGGCACGACAACTCAGCGACGACCCCGAGACATCGAAGCGCAGCACGGTCCCCGCTGAGAGCGGGTCGGCCCCGGCGCCGTCGGTGTCTGGCAACGGGTCGGCAACAACGGTTCCCGTGAGCTACCGCACGATCAGCTCCGTCTCACCGCTGCAGGACTTCGTCGCGACAGCACGCGCGGCAAGGATCCTTGCCTTCGACACCGAGACGGTCATCGATCCCGACTGCCCGATCGCGATCAATGCCATGCGGTCAAGCGTCGTCGGACTGGCCTTCGCGACGGCGCCGGGTGAGGCATGGTACCTCCCGTTCAGGCACGTTCGTGCCGGAGCAGTGCAGGGCGACCTGCTCGACCCTGAGGCGCACCGCATCACCGCCGCACCGGAGAATCTTCCACCGCTTGACAGCCCTGAATGCCGTCCGCTGGTGGAACTGCTCGAAGACGAGTCGGTGCGAAAGGTTGCGCAGAATGCCAAGTACGACATGCTCGTCCTGCGTCGGGCCGGCATCACCGTGCGTGGTCTGATCTTCGACCCGATGCTCGCGAGTTACGTCCTCGATCCCGGGCGTCGGTCACACGGCCTTGATGCGCTGGCGCTCGAGATCTTCGATCACCGCATGGTCCCGTACGACGAAGTCACGGGGAAGGGACGGAATCAGGTCACGTTCGACCGCGTGGCGGTCGACGTCGCGACGGCGTACTCGGCCGAGGATGCCGACTTCACGCTCCGTTTGTACGAGCATTTCGAGCCGCTCATCGACCAGGCGGGCGCACGACCGTTGCTGGAGGGGATCGAGTTGCCTTTGGTGGCGGTTCTCGCCGAGATGGAATGGGCCGGGATGGCCATCGACCTGAAGTGGTTCGCGTCACTGAAGGAACGCTTCACCGCCGAGCGGCAACGCGTCGAGCAGTTGATCTACGAATCAGCGGGCGAAAAATTCAACATCAATTCCAATCCGCAGCTCCGCGTGATCCTCTTCGAGAAACTCGGACTGCCGGTCAGGAAGAAGACGACCACAGGTCCGTCGACGGACGCGAGTGTCTTGCAGGAGCTCGCCGAAGAAGGTCACGAACTGCCGGCGCTGTTGATGGAGTATCGCGAGATCTTCAAGCTGGAAGGGACGTACCTCGACACGCTTCCAACGCTCGTTGATCCTCGGGATGGCCGTATTCATACCACGTTCAATCAGACGGTGGCAGGAACCGGTCGTCTGTCGTCCCAGGACCCGAATCTGCAGAACATCCCCATCCGCCGGGAATTGGGTCGCGCCATACGACGTGGTTTCATCGCGTCTCCCGGTACGAGGCTCCTGGCGGCGGACTATTCGCAGATCGAGCTGCGTCTGCTCGCACACTTGTCGCAGGACCCCGCCTTCGTGACCGCATTCAGGGCCGGCGGCGATATCCACAAGCAGACGGCAAGCATCATTTTCGGTGTCGCACTCGACGCCGTCACGAGCGAAATGCGCGCCCGCGCGAAGACGATCAATTTCGCCACCATCTACGGCCAGGGCGCCCGCGCGCTGAGCCTGCAGTTGAAGATCAGTTTTGCGGAGGCGAAGGAATTCATCGCAACGTACTTCGAGCGTTTCGCGGGAATTCGCGCCTTCCTGGATTCGCAGGTCGTCAAGGCCCGGGAGATGGGCTACGTCGAGACGATCTTCGGGCGCAAGCGCTTCATCCCCGAAGTGCATGACAGGAACTTCAACACCCGTGCCTTCGGTGAGCGGATCGCGCAGAACTCTCCGCTGCAGGGATCGGCCGCGGACCTGATTAAGATCGCGATGCTGAAGATCGCCGACCGGCTCCCGGTGGACGGGCAGGGTGCCCGAATGCTGATGCAGGTACATGACGAACTGGTCTTCGAGGTGCCAGTGGCCGCACTCGATGCCGTGCGCACGATGGTCGTCCATGAAATGGAGCATGCGGCGGACCTGAGTATCCCCCTCGTGGTGGAGACGGGAGTCGGAGACAACTGGCTGGATGCAAAGTGAGCGCCACCCGTGAGTGCCGCTGATCCCACCGTCTGGCGTGAGTTCCGCGATCGTCGCGACGGGATGATTCATGCCATGGACGGCGGTCTGTGGCTCCATCGGCACGTCTGGTTCGGCACACCGATGGCACACCTCGTCAGTACCGACAAGGCGTTGCTGCTGGCATATGGTGCCTCGGTTGGCCTCGCGCCGCACCGGTTGCAGGACAAGCCGCTGAAAGATCCCCGCACCGGCGAGCGTCGCGCGGCGTGGCACTGGGATCTCGTGGGAAGATTCCTGCCGCCGCCACGGTAGTGCCTCGTTGTCGCCGTCGACGACCTTCTTCAGGCGTGCCGGTGCATCATGCGTGCGTTGCGGTGGCTCCCCCGGCCGACGGCGCGAAAGCCGCTGCGATGTGCGCGGCTTCATCGCGCAGCCCGAACAGTTCGTGTCGCAGCTTTGCCTGCAGCCCCGGGTCCTCGCGAAAGTGTCGCCACGCAAGTGCGCGCATCCGCAGTCGTCGAAGCCGTTCGGTATACCGTAAGTCCCATGAACCGCTCGGGATCAGGGACACGGCGTACAGCGCAGCCCACGGCCACCCGAAGAGTTGCCAGACGACCGTCGTTTGCAGCAGATAGAAGAACGGTATCAGCACGAGGCCCAGCACGACCGTGTTCATGGCGCGATTCGACTGCGCCGTGGCGGTCCGCGTGCCGAGCCAGCGCGTGAGCGCGAACGGGATGAAATGATTGATGCGGCCCCAGGTGGCGAGCGGTATTCCAAACGCCGAGAGCAGCAGCTCGCGCACCACGAACCGTCCGGCGGCTGGGAGCCTTGTGTCGAGCGTCACATCATCGAGTCGTATCCCGAGCTTGGTGGCGGTGCGTCGCAGCCCGAGCAGACGGCGCTGGATGTGGAGCACACGCTTCTCGACGTCGCCTGACAATTCACCGCGCTCGAGAAGCTCGCGGAGCGCGTCCGCACGTCGCGCGACGGTCACCTTCGCCGCGATCGGCGCATCAGGATCGTTGAGCGGCCTGATCTCTTCCGTTGTCGCGGCGAGCACGGTTGCCAGGTCCAGGGCTTCGCTCGCATCGCGGTCATCGTCGAAGTTCAGCGTCACAGCATGCAAACGACGTGCGATTTCCCGGGTCAGGACGTCCACATCTGCACTCTCGCGTGTCAATGCGTCGACCGCGATCGGCTGACCGATCTCGACGAGCACGCGCGATCGCACGTGCTGCTTGCCGAGGTAGTTGATACCCATCGGGACGATCACGATGCCACGAACGCCGGCACTCATCGCGGACAAGGCAACTCGCGCGGCGCCGGTCTTGATCGGTGCCAGGCGCGGCTCGTCCCAGCTCCGCCCTTCCGGAAAGATCAGGACCATCTGCCCGGCGGAAAGTGATGCGTGGATGGCGGCGAACGCGTCGGCGTTTCGTGCCGCATCCGTGACCGCAGTTGCGACGCCGTCTGCTGCTGCCGGCCGCTCGTCCTGTACGCGTCGCAACGGCACCACGCGCATGTGTCGCAGAAATGCGCCAAGGACCGGGTTGGCGAACAGCGTCGCCTTGCCGGTGAATGTGAGCTGTCGCGGCGCAACCAGGCCAGCGAATATCGCGTCCATCAGTTCGTTCGGATGGTTCACGAGCAGGAGCGCGGGGCCAGTGGCAGGGATGCGCGCCGCGCCCTCGATCTCGACCCCTCGGTAGTACCAGCGAGCCGCGAGCCGCGCGATGCCGCGCAGCACCCGGTAGCTGATCGTGACACCGTCAGGCGACACTGTTCACTGGCGTGATCGTCGCGTCGTCCGCCGCGCGCGCTGCTGCTGCACCCGCCTTCTCATCGACCCGCAACAGGAGGATCGCCCCGATGAAGAAGAACAGGATCACGGACAGTATCGCCACCCGGCTGTTGCCAGAGAGTTGTGCGGCGACGGCGAACGCGAGGGGACCCAGTATGCCGCCAAACTTCTCGAACACGCTGAAGAATCCGAAGAACTCTCCGCTCTTATGCTTCGGCACGAGCGTTGAGAAGAGCGAGCGACTCAAGGCCTGCGTTCCACCCTGCACCAGACCGACGGCAATCGCGAGAATCCAGAAATCGCGTGCCGTCTGAAGGAAGTAGCCGAAGATGCAGATCGCCGTGTACACCAGAAGTCCAAGGAATATCGAACGCTTCGCGCCGAGCTTGCCGGCAATTCCTCCAAACGCAAAGGCCGCCGGCACGCCAATGAACTGCACCAGCAGGATGGCCGCGATCAACTGTGCCTGGTCGATCTTCAGTTCGGTGCCGTAGACACTCGCCATCTTGATGATGGTCTGGATCCCATCGTTGTAGATCGTGAATGCCAGCATCATCATGAATGCCTGCTTGTAGTCCCGCAGCTCGCGCAGCGTGGTGCCGAGTCTGCGGAAGGAGGCGCGGATCGGTGCGACGACAGTCGCCTCATCAGGCTCCAGCGCGCGCGGTGGCTCAGCCACGGCCCGCAACACTGGAATGGCGAACGCGATCCACCAGGCGGCAACCGCGATGAAGCTGAGGCGTACCGGCAGCGTGGCATCCGATGGGCTCAATCCCGCGCCGTGCGGCAAGCCAAGGACCTCCGGCTTTTGAATCACGAACAACGCAGCCGCGAGGAGCAAGCCACCGCCGATGTATCCCATGGCATACCCTGCAGTGGACACACGATCCACTTCGGATTCATCTGCGATGTGTGGAAGCAGCGACTCGTAGAACGTCATGCTCCCCGTTGCACCTGCCAGCGAGAGGATGAAGGTGATAGACGCAAAGACCATCTCACCGCGCTGGATGAAGAACATCGCAGCAGTCGCGCCGGCGCCCAGCAGCATGAACGCCACGAGGAACTTCTTCTTGGCGGCCTTGAAGTCGGCCAGTGCACCGAGCACAGGTGCCGACACGGCGATGAGCACGGCGCCAATCGTGTTCACGTATCCCCACCATGCCGACGCTCGCTCTGGATCGATCGACGCCGCAGCCACCTTCACGAAGAAGATGGGAAAGACCGCCGTCATGACGATGGTCTGCATTCCGGAGATGCCCCAATCGTACAGCGCCCACGCACGGAGCTCAGGCCGGTGCATACCAAGGGCATTCAGCCAGCGTGGCGAATTGGAACTCTTCGGGGTGGGCTTGCTGCCGCTGGGCGCTGTTGCCATGGATCCCTGCCGGATGTGGAAGCGCGGAGTCGCGTCGGGGTAGGGTAATCGTCGGCGCTGGGGTCGGCATCGCGTTGCTCGCGGGGCCGTGGACCCTATCTTTCCTCGCATGTCGCTGAAAAGGTCGACCCGCCCCCGTCTCTCGACCGGGTCACGGTGGCGCATGCCGCGGTGGTTCATGGGCCTGCTGATGTCCGCCGCCGGGTGCACTGACACCAAGCCAGTGCCCCGAGTTGACACACCCATCATCACCGCATCAGCCGCCCCCGCCCGCCCTGATTCGGCAATGAAGGTGGTCTCCGCACGGTGGCAGGAGGGTGACGGTTCCGCCATTTATCTCCCCGGCGACGGCGGTGTTGCGCAGGTCGTCATGCCGCCCGTGCTCGACGATAGCGTGCCTCTTCCCGGATCCGCGCAGCTTCCAGCCGGTGCTGCACCAGCCATGGTGGACCTCTTCTCTCCGACCGGGCACATCGGATCTGCCACCCTTGGTGAGTACGTCGCTTCGGCACAGCCGGAAGTCGGCGAAGGCTGCGATGCGTGGCCGGTCGTTCCATTGCGGAATCCGTCGAATGCGCCTCTCGGCGCCTGGAAGCTCGCCATTCAAGCGGGACTCGCCGAACCATTCCCCACTGACTCCATCGGCGGGATGTCGGCGAGGGATTCCGCAGCGCTCGTGATCCAGGTGAATCGCGCCGCTGCGCTTCTGCCGCAGGAGGGGGTCGACCTTCTTGGGCGCGTCCCGTTCAGCGTTCGCTCGGCGTACCGTCTTCGCTTCCCTGGTGACGTGGATGCCGTCATCGCCGTGGTCGAGCGCCGCCTGAACATGGAGGCGTCACCCAGAGTGGAGCGCTCGGTCCTGGTCCTGGAGCGGCCACCAAAGGTCCGCCAGTACCTGGCAGTTTGGCGCGACAGGCAGTACGCGCTGGAGGACGATCTGGTCGCCGTCGAGCTGTTGGCCGTCGTACGGTTCCGCGAGTCGCCGCAACCCGTGGTGTTTCTCGGGCTCGACTTCGGAGACGGCTCACGTATTCAGATGCTTCGCCGCACGAGTGGTGGCATCTGGTCGCTTCGCTGGGCGAGTGCGTACACTGGCTGTTGATCCCGCCGGCTGACCAGGTCGTCGCCGATCAGGTGGAAGCGCCGTGGCGCTCGCCGAGTGCGGCCGGTGCACGGTAGGTGCCTGAGGCAAGCGCGAGCGCGGCGAGGGTCAGAAGATATGGAAGCGCGAGGAAGAACTGATACGGAATCTCCAGTCCGAGCGCTTGCGCGAGATACTGAAGTGCGCTGACCATGCCGAAAAATAGCGCCGCCAACGCAGCACCAACGGGATGCCATCGTCCTAGTGCAACGATTGCGATCGCAACAAAACCCCGGCCGGCTGACATTCCCTCGGCGAAGGTGCCGACTTGGGCGAGGACCAGGGTCCCGCCGGCGAGTCCGCCGCACAGCCCGCCGAAGAGAGTTGCAACTGCCTGGAGTCGGCGGGGAGAAGTGCCCGATGCGCGCGCCGCTTCGGGATTTTCGCCAGTCGCTCGAAGCGAAAGCCCATGCTGGGTCCTGTAGAGCCCCCACCAGACCGCGGGCACCAGTGTGGCCACGACATAGGTCGGCAACGGCTGCCGGAACAAGGCGCGGCCGATGACCGGGATGTCCGCCAACAGCGGTATGCCGATGGGTGCGAGCGTTGGCGCCGTGAGCGCAGCTCCACTGTCGCCGTAGCGTACGCGGTAGAGGGTGCTCGTCATACCGAGACCAAGCATTGTGACGGCTGTCCCCGTGACGATCTGGTCTGATCGGAGGCCGATGGCGAAAAGCACGAACACGCCCGCGATGGCCATTCCAGCGATCCCGGCGAGGGCGAGCCCGGCGACTGGGCCGACGGCCGTCGCGCCAATGACGCCGGCCAGGCACCCGACGATGATCGAACCTTCGAGCCCGACGTTGATCACGCCACTGCGCTCCGAGACCGTTTCGCCGAGTGCGGCGAAGAGGAGCGGGGTCGCACTTCGGATTGAGGCGTCGAGGAACTCGCCGGGTTGGCCGCTGGTCATCATCTCAGCGTCCGCTGACGGGTTGTTCAACGAGCGGGGCCGGCCCCCGAATCCATGATGGCGGACTGGCGAGCCTGTTGCCAAGCCATTCCGACGCCAGCAACACCAGGATCACGCACGCTTCTGCCACGCCGACCATCCCCGCCGGCACATGGGCATCTCGTTGCATCGCGCTCGCTCCCGACTCGAGCGCCCCGAATAGCAGCGCCGATCCGATCGCGGAAACAGGGTTGAGTCGCGCCAGCAACGCAACAGCAATCGCCGTGTATCCGTATCCTGGCGACAGGTTCTCGTAGAGCGCATACGTCACGCCGGTAACCTCCACCGCGCCGCCGACTCCCGCCAGCGCGCCACTGGTCAGGAATGCCACGAACGCCACACGCGCAACATTGATCCCACCAGCGCTCTCAGCGGCGGACACGTTCGCTCCCGTCATGCGGAGACGGAACCCTGATGCGGTCGCTCGCAACCACCACGCGGTCACGATCGCCAGCAGCACCGCCAGTACGACGCCTGCGTGCAGTCGCGTCGGAGCCAGAAAGCGCGGCAACCTGAACGCGGTGTCGATCAGCGCCGACTGAGGGAACGTGCCTGTCGGCTCCTGAAGCGCGCCGCGTACCAGCAGCCCCGTCGCGTTCAGGGCGACAACATTGAGCATGATCGTACTGATCACTTCGAGCACACCAAACCGGAGACGCAGCAGCGCCGGGAGTGCGGCCCACGCAGCGCCGGCGAGCGCGCCGGCACACAGCGCGAGCAACGCCCCGAAGGCACCAACGGAGACCGGAAGGCTCACGGCGACAGCGGTCGCGGCGCACGCGCCCATCAACAGCTGGCCTTCCGCCCCGATGTTCAGGATGCCAGCACGGAACGCCACTGAGACGGCAATTCCAGCGAAGAGCAGTGGCGTCGCACGAATCAGCGTGCCGGAGGCAATCGCGGACCAGGAACCGAACGCACCGTCCCAGAGGGCGGCGAGTGCGTCAGACACCGGGTAACCGCTCGACACGAGCAATATCGACAGGACAGTGACCGAAAGCGCACCGGCCAGCGCCAGCTCGACAACGGATCGAACCGCACGACGTATCATGCGTCGGCCGCCAGCATCGCCAGCCCAACACTCTCACGGTCGTGTGCGACGTCGCGCAACCGGCCGCGAACCATGACCACCACGCGATCTGCAAGGGCCAGGACTTCGTCCAGATCGCTCGAGTACACGACAACCGCCATGCCACCGTCCCGGGCTGCCAGCAGTGCATTCCGCACGTCGACGGTGGCGCGGATGTCGAGCCCGCGAGTGGGGTTTTCTACCACCAGCGCCGATGGATTCCCCGCCAGCTCACGGGCGATGACGAGCTTCTGCTGATTTCCACCTGAGAGGGAGCGCGCTGTCACTTCCGCATGCTCGGCGCGCACGTTCCGTTCCCGCAGGAGTGCGGTCGTCTCGTCCCTGATTGCGCTCCAGGGAATCAATCCGCGACGGCTGCCCGCGTCGCGAAGGGCGACGTTCTCCGTCAGCGTCGCGTCCATCACCAGCGCATCGCGATGGCGATCCTCAGGAACGAATCCGATCTTCGCGGGCAGCACAGTTGTTCCACGCGACGGCACCAATCGCCCGGCGAGGACGCGCAGCAGCTCGCGCTGGCCCGCCCCTTCGATCGCGGCAATGCCGACGATCTCACCACCTCGGACCGTGATGGACGCATCGGTGAGCCGCTCGAATCCACGGGCGTCTCGTGCGGCGACGGCGTTCAAGGCCAGTACGACTGGTGCTGTTGATGCGCGTCGGGTCCGCGTGCGCGCGGGTGGCGTTCCGCCGCCGGCGGTACCGAGCATTGCTTCGGCCAGTTCTCCTTCCGACGTCTGGCTGGCGGTTGCAGTGAACACGGTGTGCCCGCGGCGAAGCACGGTGACACGGTCGGCGACACTGAGCACTTCCTGGAGTTTGTGCGCGATGAGAATCACCGTTCCACCGCCATCGGCGAAGCGGCGGGTCCATCGCAGCAGATCCCGGATTTCGCTCGGCGCGAGTACGGCCGTCGGTTCGTCGAGGATCAGAGTGCGTGTCAGTCTGGAGAGCGCCTTGACGATTTCGACGCGCTGCTGAGCACCAACCGGCAGTGAGCCGACAGGCGCATCCGGGTCGAGCGTCAGCCCCGACTCGTCGCCGATTCTCCTGATGGTCTCCGACGTGTGTTGCAGATCCAGCCGGCCCGTTCCGCCAAGGGCGACGTTTTCTGCCACGCTCATCGCTCCGACGAGCGCGAAATGTTGCTGTACCATCCCGATCCCCGCTCGCATGGCATCCCGCGGCGAACGAAACACGACAGGATGCCCGTCAACGCGGATGGTTCCCGCGTCGGCTGGCTCGAGGCCGAATGCGATCTTCATCAGCGTCGACTTGCCCGCACCATTCTCGCCGAGCAACGCGTGTACTTCGCCACGTGCAACAGTGAGCGCGGCAGTCTGCAGCGCAACGAGGGCGCCATAGCGTCGCGTAATGCCTTCGAGCGCCAGTCGTGGCGCCTGCGCGTTCACAGCCCGGTTGGTGCCGGAAGGAAGACCCAGGGGAGGTTCCATTTTTCCGAGACCTCCTTCGCAAGCGCCTGGACGCCAAGTGTCTCAGTGGCGTAGTGTCCAGCATAGATGATCACGAGGCCGGCTTCGTCGGCGTCGACGGCAGTGAAATGCGGCCCTTCACCAACCACGAGTGTGTCAGCGCCGATCGCAATCGCCTCGCGGATCGACTCGGCCGACGCGCCACCACCGCTGCAGATCGCGATCCGCCTCGACATGCGCGTACTGTCGTGCGGTGTGACGACGACATGATGTCCCAACGGGGTTGCGAACGACCGTGCACGTTGCGCCAGGGCCGCGGTCTCTATCGCCGAATCCGCCACGACCCCGATCGGCACGCCCTTGTACGGCAGCCACGTCGTGGTTGGTGTGACGTCGAGCGCCTTCGCCAGCAGCACGTTGTTGCCGAGCGTCGGGTGCCGGTCCAGAGGCAGATGTGTGCTGTAGACCGCGATGTCGTGTTCGACGAGCAACCGGTACTTGCGACGCAGACTGCCTGTGACGGGTTGCGCCCCAGCCCAGAACAGCCCGTGGTGAACCAGGAGGAGGTTGGCACCGACCGCGACCGCGAGTTCGACGGTGCGGAGGGATGCGTCCACTGCAGCCGCAACGCGTCGGACCGGGCCATCGTGATCGAACTGGAGCCCGTTGTGAGCGCCGGTGTAGTCCGGCGTCGTCGCGGTCTCCAGCATGTCATCAAGCCAGGGGACGATCACACTCGTCGTCGCGTCAGGCGAGGGCGTGGTCACCGTGGCGTGGCTGCGGCGGGTGGCAGTGGGGCGGCGAACCGTCCGGCGACCATTTGTTTCGTGACGGAATCCACTGCGGCGAGCGCCGACGCGGGGATGGTTCCCCGGAGCGTCGGATTCAGCACGAGTTTCACGACATCGGTCTTCATCCCCAGCGAGATGACACGTGGCGTGAATGATCCGGACTGTACCTCACGTGCGACCAGCAGCAACGCGTGTGGCAGATCGATCACGACGCTGCCGAGCACGACCTCCGGCGCCACGGTGTTTTGGTCACTGTTTGCTCCAAAGACACGGACACCCTTGGATTCCCGGGCAGCCTGAAAGATCCCGAGACCCGCCGCATCGGCGTTCTGGAAGATGATGTCGGCGCCGCGGGCCACCTGCGCGAGGGCCTGTTCCTTCCCAGCGCTCGCATCGTCCCAGTTGCCGACGTATGACGTGAGCACCTTCACGGCAGGATTCACGGAGCGCGCACCCGCCTCGAAGGCGTAGAAACTGCGTCGGACCGGGGGAATCTCCTGACCGCCGATGGCCCCGATCGTCCCGGTCCGGGTCGTTGCGCCGGCGACGATTCCTGCCAGATATGCTCCGTCCTCGAACGCAAACTCGAGTCCGGCAAGGTTCGGACCGGTGCGCGTGCCAGAGGTTGTCGCGTAGACGGTCTTGGGAAACGACGGTGCCACGCGCTCCGCCGCGTCCTGATACTCGAAGCCGTGTCCGAACACGAGCGCGTACCCCTGCTCGCCGTAGAGCCGGAAATTCTCATCGAACTCCGCCGGTGTCTTTGTCTGGATATGACTCACCCTGGCGCCCAGTGAGTCCTTGATCCGGAGCAGACCGGCGTACGCACCGCCGTTCCATGCCTGATCGGAAACCGGCCCTGGGGTGAGCAACGCGACACGCATTCCACCAACTGCGGCAGATCCCGAGTCTGGGCGGTCTCGTTTTTCGGGACTCGAGCACGCGACGATTACGAGTGCCGCAAAGACCGGCCGCAATGTGGAAAACCGTCGCGCTGCACCGGATATTGTGGAGTAAAGCATTGTGCGAAAAGGAGTTACCGGTTTGTGAAGAACCGTGATGTTTTCTACACGACGACGGAATCCAAGGTCGGGTTTTCGCCGAAACGCCGTTCTCAATCAGCGCGAGCGCTCTCCAGAAGGAGGTCGAGCACGCGCGCCAGATCATCGTTCGAATAGAAGTGAATGCGCAGCTCGCCCTTGCCCTTCATCCCCTTCGAAAGATGAACGCTGATGTCGGTCTGAAGGTGTCTGCGGAGACGGTCCTCGATACTCCTGGCCTCGGCAGAAACGGTCTCTCGCTTCCTGGCGGCCGGCGTCTTGGACGTCTGCCGGGTTGCCGGACTCGCCTGAACCCTCCGCTCGACATCTCGAACGCTGAGCCCCTGGCTGACAATCTCCCGCGCAAGTTCGATCATTGCACGCTCATCAGACAGACCAAGCAGCGCTCGGGCATGGCCAAGTGAGATGGCACTGTCCCCAAGCAGTCGCCGAACGGCCGCTGGAAGCTGAAGAAGTCGCAAGAGGTTGGCGATGGTCGATCGATCCTTGCCCACCACTTCACCGACCTGCGCGGGCGTAAGCGCGAACTCGTCCACCAGCCTCTTGTACCCCTCGGCTTCCTCCAGTGGATTGAGGTCGCTGCGCTGGAGGTTCTCGATCAGCGCCAGCGTGAGGAGGGTCTTGTCGTCGATGGCTCGTACGACGGCGGGTATCTCCGTCCACCCGAGAGACGCCGCGGCACGGAAGCGCCGTTCACCCGCGATCAGTTCGAATCCTGTTCCGCTCGGCGCAGGCCGGACTGTGATCGGCTGCAGGAGTCCTGACGCTCGGAGAGACGCCTGAAGTTCGGCGAGCTCCTCCAGCTTGAACTCCTTCCTGGGCTGGTAGGGATTCGGACGAATCTCGCTTAGGCGCACCTGCTGTAGCCCTCCGGTTGCGGCCGGCTCCCCCCCAGGTGCACTCGGCGGGTTCCGCGGCTCGGGGCCCTTCATCGCGAGGAGCGCTTCGAGTCCGCGTCCAAGACGTCGTGGCTGCTCAGGTGGCATAGTCGGCTGGATTCACGGCGTCAGGAAGGCGTACTCGGACGGGAGAACTTCTGCTCGGCGTCAACGCTCGGCGCGTCGGGTGGTGGCACCCGGCGAGGATGGAACCGCGGTCCGATGCCTGGCAATCAACTCCTTCGCCACTGCCATGTAGGCCTGTGCACCCACTGAAGCGAGGTCGTAGAGGATGATCGGCTTTCCGAAGCTTGGAGCTTCCGCCAGTCTCACGTTTCGCGGAATTACACTCTCGAACACCTTTGGGCCGAAGTACTCGCGCGCATCGGCAGCGACCTGCCGCGAGAGGTTCAGCCTGGCGTCATACATCGTCAGAAGCACGCCATCAATGCCCAGGGCTGGATTCACGCTGCGCTGAACGAGGTGGACCGTGTTCAGGAGCTGCGAGAGCCCCTCGAGCGCGTAGTACTCGCACTGAACCGGGATCAGCAGCGCGTCGGCAGCTGCGAGCATGTTCACCGTGATCAGCCCCAGAGAAGGCGGGCAGTCGATGAGGATGTAGTCGTACTCATCCCGCACCAGCTCGATGGCGTTGCGCATCATGGCCTCTCGGGATTCCCGCTCCACGAGCTCCACTTCTGCGCCTGCGAGATCTGCAGTTGCCGGGAGCACATCGAGAGTCGGGAACTGAACTCGCCTGTGGCGAGACTCAGCGATTCCTGCCTCGCCGATCAGCACGTCATAGGTCGTTCGAACGACAAGATCGCGAGACAGCCCGATACCCGACGTCGCATTCCCCTGCGGGTCGCCATCGATCAGCAGCGTCTTTTGCTCGGCAACCGCAAGGCTGGCGGCGAGATTTACGGCGGTGGTGGTCTTGCCCACCCCACCCTTCTGATTCGCTATCGCGATGACTCGTGCCACTGTGAATGTGCGGCGAGGGACGGAGGGAACCTGGAGCGAATATAGTGCGCAATCGCAGGACCGTTACTCAATCACCGTTTCACGTGAAACGCCTATCGTACCGTCTGTGATTGCTGTTTCACGTGAAACAAGGAACGCAACCCAGCAGAAATACCATAACTCATTGTCCCACAACATCTTACGGTTCATTGTCAAGGCTGGTACGCGTCGCCATAGCATAACGATCACTTCCGGCCTGCCTCTCGCCTCAGGCTCTCCCACTCCGACGCACCCGGCGCAGTTCCAGCCAAGCCAGACGCGCGGCGTGTCGGAACCGCCCGGCCCCGTCGGAGCAAGACGCTCGCGACCGCAGCCCCGCCCCGCCTCGGGAGCGCCTGACCAAAAATGACCCTTCCACCTTCGACCAGAAGCAGCGACAGGAACATAGGTCGCGCTTCCTTCTGTCGTTGGTGAGCTTCTTTCTGGCCCTCGTTCATCGCTGCCGGCGTTGTGCGTCGTTTCCAGCCTGATTGCACATCGAGCCGAATGCCTGGCCCCGTCCCTGTCGGCCCTGCATGTCCATTCGACCTACACTCTTGCCGCCGCACTCATGCCACTCTCACTCTCCCCGCAGGGCCCAACGCTTGCCATTCGCCGAGAGGCGTTCGAGTCCGCAGGTCTCTCGCGTGCGAGCATCGACTCGGCGCTGACCCTCACCGACGCCGAGTTCCGCGTCGAAGGCAGTCTGATCGCGATTGGGCCGCTGCCAGGGCCGGACGATGTCCCGGATCTGATCGACATGTTCGAAGAGACTGGTTTAGTATACTTCGATGACTTTATGGAAATCCCGGGCGGAATGCCGGAGTGGCTGGAGCTTTTCGTACGGCACAGAGCTCCCCTCTAGTCTCGTGACCCACAAATCCGTGGCAGAAGTTTCGCGCCTGTTTCGCAACTGACGGCGTGGAACGTCCCCGCGACAGCGCCGGTATCGCTTCGGCTTTCGCCGTGCCAGATGCCAGCATTCGCCGGTCGTTCTTCTGCAGCGGACTTGAAGGATTCAAAAGTGGCATCCACCGGTGGGCACCCTCCGTGTGGGAGAGCGCGGCCTTCGATTGAGGCCTGATCCGATGCTCGCCCTACCGAGTCCGTGTCGTCGTCCGTGGCTGCGGATCAGCCGTGCGTTGTGCGCCATTGCTGCGTGCCGTGACAATGCGCAGAATACCGTGCCATCCGCACGCGAGGCACCAACTCGGGCGAAACCGGGAGAGGAGCCGAAGCACACGGCCCGGCTCGACGCGTACCGTCTCGGCGTCGCACTGCGGGCATCTCGTGCCATCGGGAAGGATCCACAGAAAAACCACCGTTGCTGCGACGCCGCGCAGTACGAACAGCCCGCCAAAAACGACGACGAACAGCGCGGCGTCTGACATCACTCACACGCCAGTCGATGGGTGACCGCCCTGCCCGGCGCGCACCTCAGTGCGCACAATCGCAAAACCGGCCGCAGACACACCCGAAGTGCCAGGTTCATCGGCCGATCGTGCGACGAAAGAAGGCGATCGTGCGGGGCCACGCATCACGGGTGGCGTTGAGGTTGGCTCCATTCTGGCCATCCTGCTGCCGAAGGAATCCGTGTCCGGCGCCAGCGAGGATAACGGGCTCGTACGGCTTGCGAAGCGCCTTCATCGCTGAGTCGGCAGCAGGAATGCTCGCGTTCACCCGCGCATCGTTCTCACCGTACAATCCAAGGATTGGTGCGCGGATGCTCGCGAGTGCGGCGACAGCGGGGGCACCGCCATAGTACACCACGGCTCCACGCAACTTCGGGTGTGCGTTCACCGCCGTGTTGAACGATGTCGATCCGCCCCAACAGAAGCCCACGACGCCGAACTGCGACTTCGCCGCGGGCAGCGCCATCGCATACTCTGCGCTCCGCGAGATGTCGCGCTGTACATCGGTCGGAGTCAGCGTGCGGATCAGAGCGGACGCCTGCGCCTGCGCGATCGTGTCGCCGGCCGACAGCGTGTACTTGCCGCTCAGCAGATCGGGTGCGATCGCGATGTAACCATCGGCTGCAAGCTGGTCGGTCACACCGCGAATCCAGGTGCTCAGTCCGTAGATCTCGTGTAATACGACCACGACGGGTGCCTTGTCGCGACGTTCCGGGTAGACCACCCATGCACGAAGCGAGTCGTCTCCGCCAGGCGTACGCGCGATCATCACGTATTCTCCGTGTCGTGGCGAGGTCGCCAGTCGTGCTGCGACCGTCGTGGCCCCGGCAGGAAGCCCGGCATCACTCGGCTGCACAGCCGTGTTTGCGCTGCCATTCGCCACGGGCATGGACGCATGATCGCTGTGGTCATCCCGCTCACGCCCAGGTTGAACACCGGATGTGGTGCATGCAGACAGAACGGAAATCACGAGAAGCGCGAGAGGGACCGCGCGCGCGAGTCGGAATGTCATTGGCTGAACCGGGAAGGGAGTGGTGTCAATCGGCGTGTGCCGGCAAGTACATGCTGGACTCATCTGTCTCATCGGGAGAAACCGGCCGCAAGACGAAACGGAGCACTCTCCATCGACCCGGCAATCCGGGACTCTGGCGACTCGACGAACTGCGCCAGAAACGATGGAATCCGATCGGAAAGGTACGATTGCGTCCCGCCGTCCGTCGTGCCGGTGACGAAGCCGACATGTCCACCGCGTCTCAGGAACTCCGTCTCTACCATGGAATTCGCGCGCGCGAGCTCGCCAACCTCGTCCAGCACATCCGCGGGAAGGAACGGGTCGTCCGCAGCGCTCAGAAGCAAAAGTGGTACGCGGGCGCTTTCGACGAAATGCTTGGCGCTGGATCGGGTGTAGTAGTCGCGTGCACCGTTGAAACCATGCAGGGGACCGGTGATCAGATCGTCGAAATCCCAGAGGGTCCGGATACCGGCGATGACCTCTGGCGGAGGAAACCGATCCGGGTAGCGAGACGCCTTCTCCAGCGCCTTTCGGCGCAAGCTCCGGAGAAACCACCTCTCGTACATTCGGGAGACACCGGTGCCGATGTGCCGCGCACCACGTTCCAGGTCGAATGGAACTGACACCCCAGCCGCCGCCCGCAAGGTGTCCGGAAGTGCAACGGACGAGTCTCCAACGAGCTTGGTGAGCACGTTTCCCCCGAGGGACACTCCGCATGCGATCAGAGGGCTGTCCGGGTGGCGCGCTGCCAATTCGTTCAGGAACCAGAGGGCGTCCTCTGTCTCACCAGAGTGGTAGAATCGCGCAGCGCGGTTGTTCCGACCGCCGCACGAGCGCCACAGCATGAGGTCAGCTCCCCAGCCACGTGCTGTGGCGGCCCGAAAGAGACACGGGACGTAGTGCGAGCGCTCGGTGCCTTCGAGGCCGTGGAACAACACGAACCGGGGTGACGCGGCATGCTCTGCGGCGGCGCGGAATACCACGACTTCGTCACCGTCGGGAGTCTCCCAGAGCTCGCGGTTGGCGACGACTGGACGTTCCGGACGGACGAACTTGCCCCAGACCGTCTGCAGATGCGGATTGCGCGCGTACCACGGCGTGTGAAAGGGCTGCGTGCGTGTCATGCGAACTCCAGAGTCGTACATTCGTTCGTTGAGGGAGAGTCACTCGAGGTGTGGCGCATCCGACCTGCCCCATTGGGGGTCGCACTCCGGCTGAAGGTGGAACACTCCGCGGAAGGTATCCGTTTCGTGCGCGGCGAACCGCGTGGCCTCCAGTGGTCGGCAGCTCAGCGATGCCAGTACAGATATTCGGCACGAGAAAGAGCGCGGCAACCAGAAAAGCTGAACGCTTTTTTGCCGAGCGAAGGATTCCGGTGCATTTCGTGGACCTCGCCGAGCGCGGCGCGTCGAAGGGGGAGCTCCAGCGATTCGTACAGAAGTTCGGCGTCGACGCACTGATCGACCGGGGGAGCCGCCGGTTCCAGGATCTTGGGCTTGGCGTGGCACGCTACGGCACCGATCGCTGGCTTGAAATCCTCGTGGACGAGCCACTGGTTCTGGTTCAGCCACTCGTGCGGAGTGGCGGCAAACTGACAGTCGGTGGGGATTCGGAAGCCGAGTGGAAGGCGTGGGTCGCGGCTGGCGTGTCGTAAGCAACTGTCTTGAAAGTCAAGCAATCGCGGCGTGTTCTGCTGCGAAGTCTGGATTCCAGCGTGTTGCTTTGCGCACCATCACGTTGAGGACCGTCAGCAGCTTTCGCATGCAAGCCGCGAGCGCGAATTTCTTTGGCTTGCCTGCGGCCACGAGCCGCTGGTAAAACGCTTGGATCCCGGGATTGCGCCGCGTCGCTACCAGCGCTTTCGCGAGTGCGAGCTCCAATGTGGCGATCCGGTGTTGTGCGGGATCAGTGGCCGCAGTGACCGGCCCGCGGCGCTCGGGTGGGACTGGCAACTCGTCGCGCCGCGGCGCGGCGCCTGCCAGAAAACGAGCCGGCGTCCGGCCCACATGCGCCGAGGCAGTCCCACTGGCGGCATGAAGCCGCCCCCCTGTGAAGACCGGCGAGACCCACGTGGCGCATGGGCGTATCGGGCAGGACGAAGAGCAAATACCACAAGGGCGGCAGCGGGTCCCTCTCGCGCGACGCCGGATCATCGCGATCGAGCGCTGCTGACAGAAGGGCCAGCGGCGCTGCGGTGTTCCGGTCCTCGAGCACCTGCTCGCAACCGAGCCAGTCTCGCAGATTGACCGCGGGCACGCTCACGGCGCCGCCATGGGCATCGTCATTTACCGCCAGGGGACGTCCGGCGGTGAGGTGGTCCGACTGCCGGCGCAGGGGTCACCGGCCTCGCCCCGCCTACGGATTACCGCCGAAGCCGCACTGCGCCTCGATCACGCATGGCGAATGCGACAGCACCGTGATGGACGGATTGGCACCCTTGCGCGCCAGGTGGAACTTCACCCAGGTGAAGTTGTTGGACTCACCGCCACTTGGAGACTCGACCCAGTGCTGGTCGGGATCGGCTTCATGCGTGAGATAGTAGTCGCCTTCCGGCACACCGGTGACCTCGAGTTCCTGTAGCGGCGTCGACTGGTGATACTCGTCGGCCCAGTGCGCCGCGAGCCCCTGCAGGTCGCCGTTGCACTCGAAGTAGGTGCGCGGATAGGACTTCTTGAGGGAACCGGTCACGCTAAACGTCTTCACGTCGACGAAGCAGAACGTGATCTTGACGCCGCTGGCGATCTGGGTGCCGGTAAGCGGATCACCCTTCATGATCCTGAAGGCGGCCACTCCCGATTGATGCCAGTGATTGTGCTCCGGATGGAAGAAGGCCTGGCCTGCAGGCTGCGTGTAGACCACCTTGCCGGCCGCGTCGAGGATCTCCTGCGTGGCATTCGTGCAATCCGTGGTGATCATGTTGCCGGAGCCGTCGTCGATGACGCAGGGCGCCACGTTTCCGCCACGGATCTGCAGGTTGCCCTCGCCGATGTTCATGTGCGTGGTGCTGAACCGCAGCCATTCCCGCTGATGGTCATTCTGCACCTGCAGGTGACTGGGAATCGCCTCGACCACATCAGGGTATTTCGCGCCGTCCAGCGGAGCCGACCGCGTTTGCACCGCCGTCGGCGTCGCCGCCCCGGTTCGTGGCGTGAGCGGTGAGTCGACGCAACTGGCGAACAGGAGGGAACTCAGGAACGCCAGCGCGGCAGGGTGACGGCGCATTCGACACGCTCCTTGCTCGAAGGATGTGGCATCGCGTTTCTCCGGCGGTCACGGCCGCGATAGTCGATCCTCGTCCGCAACACAATGATCATGCCCTCGGAGCCATCACACGTCAACTCAGCGTTGTGAATCCCTTTCCAGGCCGTGTGGCGAACTCTGCCTTGCCCAACGACCTCGTCGAGGCCGGGGCACAACCGAGGGTTGCGGGCGCGCGATCCGCCGCGGCGAGGGCTGGCGCAACCCGATCACAGTCGTGGAACGAGCGCCACCACGCGAACCGGCCCGACCGAGCCACCGCGTGTCTTGATCGGCAGCGCCAGCAGCACCGCTCCCGTGCGCGGGAGCACGTCGCAGTCGGCGAAATTCGTCAGTGCGGGCACGTCGGCCACACCCGACGCCTCGTTCGCGGCGCTCCAACCCTCGCCGGTCGGCCGGACACCGACGACCACCGCCGCCGTTGCGACATCGATTCCAACAAACATGACACCTCCGCCAGCAGGGTCGTCGCCTCGCCCATCCTTGTAATCATTCGGGCTCAGCGCCACCGCCGACCCCCGCACCTGTGCGGGCTCGCACGACCACTGATCAGGACGCCGCTCTGGGTAACGCACGGTGTTGACCACCCAGACCGCATCGCGCGGGCGCCCTGCCAAGATCTCCCGCAACTTCAACCGTTCTGTAGATACAAGCAAGAGAGTCACAGTCAGCGTGGTCAGGTTCGTAGTTCCCTCTGTGTCCGGGGCGAAATCAGTCTGCGGAGTGGCTCGGCGTGCCTGTGTCGCTCGATGCCTGACGTTTGTGTTCTTGTGCGCGCGGGCGTGCGGAAACGAGAAACTGCGGTCGGATCCGTCAGTCGCCAGGCGCGATGTTCGGTGGAGACGTGCGTCCTGAATGAAGCAGCATAAAAACGGTAAAGTGGCACCAACGAGCCACTTTATGCCATTGTTCGTCTTCATGCCTTGGTGGATCCTCTTCCGCCCCTTTTCAGCGCCTTTGCCAGGGGCCCGAAAACCTCCAACCCCTCGGAAAAGAAATTCGCCTCGACGACCGTGGACAACCGAAGTGCTTTGTCGGCCAGCGCACCCCCAGCCTCGGTGGCGGAGATGGATTTCGCTCTGCGGTCCGACGGGTGCGCAACGCGTGCGATGAGCCCTCGCGACTCGAGCGTTCGCAGCACCTCCGACGTCATCACCGGATCCATTCCAGCGTACAGGGCGATATCAGACTGCCTGACACTCGTGTGCCGTGACGTCAGCCAGGCAACGCTGACGAGCAAACGGAACTGCGCGGTCGTGAGCTCGAGGGGTACGAGAGCCGACCGGAGGCGCAGCGACCATGCCGCGGCGACACGTTCAAGCATGGCACCCCGCCCAGCGGCGGGGTCAGTGTGGTGTGCGGCAAGCAAGGGAGCATTCGACGTAGCTGGCACGGCACCCTGCCGGGGTGGCAATCGGTTCGGGAATACCTGAGGCTGCGACGAAAGTACGTTCACGTACTACAATAGTTGCACAATCGAATAACCTTGCGCAACAACGAGTTGAAGTGCTACGGAAGCACACGGCTTTGATTCGTATACGAACTAAAGTGCTTCGTACGCTCTCCAAGTCATTTGTTGTCGAGGCCGGTTTTGCCAGTGAACGAGCCAATGAATCCGATCTCCGGTTCCAGGCGGTGACCGAACTTCGCGAACACGGCAGCCTGCGCATGGGCCACGAGCGCCCGAACATCCGCTGCGGTCGCATGGCCAAGGTTGACCATGATATTGGCGTGGATGTGCGAGATCTGGGCGTCACCGATGCGGAATCCCTTCAGTCCACATTGGTCAACCAACCGGCCGGCCCCGATCCCTTCGATCTTCTTGAAGATGGACCCGGCGCTCGGGTGGTGCTCCAGCCACGGGTGCCGTGCGCCTCGCCAGCTGAGATTCTCCTGGAGAATCCGGTGCATGGCGGCGGAATCGCCTTCCGTCAATCGGAAGGTGACATCGAGCACCACGTCGCGCGTGTGGTGAAAGACCGTATCGTCATATCCGAAGCCCACATACGCCGCGTCGACCACACGCCGTTCGCCGTCTGCGGCCCGAATCCGACACGTCTCGAACACCTCCGCGATGAACATCGTACGCTCCCGTTCGGGAGCGGGCGAGAGGAAGTGGAGATTCTGCCAGATGGCGCCACCGACGGTACTCGGAATGCCGACGTAGTGCTCGAGCCCCGACCAGCCCGCCGCAACCGCGTCACGGATCAGGTCCGACATCACCGTCCCACTTTCAGCAACGCATCGCCCGTCGGGGTACCAGACGACCTTCCGGGCGCAGTTTCGGATGACGAGACCGCGGAAGCCATCGTCCCCGACGAGGATGTTCGCGCCGAGTCCGAGGAGGAACCACTCGACACCTTGAGCCTCGGCCGCGTCGATGGCCTCTGCCAGATCATCGGCCGCGGCTGCATCGTACAGGAGATCCGCCGGACCTCCGATTCGAAACGTGGTGTATGGCGCCAGCGGCTCATCTCGCCGCAGCCGGCTTGTCTCGAGCCGGGCAGCGACCGCGTCAAGTGCTGCGGAAGGCGGGGAAGTACGAATTCCGGTTTCTTCTTTCGTCATTGAATCGAAACAACACGCGCCCTCCATATCGTGCCAGCTCCCGGGAACTCTCCCGTCCCGCCCACCGCTCTCCCCTCCCGTCCGTGACCCGACTCAGTCCACGCCGGACCCACGGCACCGCCGTGGCTCGCGGTTTCGCATGTGTCATCACCGCATGGCTCGTCTCAGCTGCGACACTTCAGGCGCAGCGAGCCGAGCTCGAGCGCGTGATCAAGCGAACGGTCCTGCGCAACGGGCTCGAGGTGATCGCAGTGGAGAACCACGGCATCCCGATCGCAACCGTCGAGCTGAACGTGCGAAATGGTGCGTTCACGCAGCGCCCCGAGTACGAAGGCCTGGCGCACATGTACGAACACATGTTCTTCAAGGCGAGCAAGGCGTATCCGAATGCCGAGGCGTTCGGGCAGCGTGCCGCCCAGCTTGGCGCTCGATACAACGGCACGACGCAGGAGGAGCGGGTGAACTATTACCTGAGTCTCCCGTCTGACAGTGTGCGGGGCGGCATGGCGTTGATTGCTGATGCTGCACGCGGGCCGCTGTTCCTGCCGAACGAACTCGCGCAGGAGAAGGAAGTCGTGCTCGGCGAGTATGATCGCAACGAGGCGTCACCAGGCTTCGAGATCATGCAGGCGCTGACCGCCACTCTCTACCCGGGCAACTCGAGTCGCAAGAACACGATCGGGAATCGGGACATCCTGCGGACGGTGACCCCGGAGAAGATGCGCTTCATCCAGGGTCGCTATTACGTGCCGAACAACATGGCACTGATCGTCACGGGAGACATCAACCCGGCGCAGATCTTCGCGATGGCCGATACGCTGCTTGGTGACTGGGCCCGTGGCCCCGATCCGTTCGTCGTGGATCCGGTGCCACCGATACCGGCACTGACAGGCCACCAGGCGATCATCCGCGAGGCGGAAGTGGGCGCGGTGACCGTCTTGATCCAGTGGCAGGGGCCGAGCGTGCGGAAGGATCGTGCGGCCACCTACGCTGCAGATGTCTTCTCTGATGCGCTGAACACGAAGGGTTCGCGGTTTCAGCGGTTGCTCACCGACAGTGGGCTCTGGACGGCGATCGGCGTGAACTACTACACGCTCGATCAGGTTGGCCCGATCACCATCAGTGGTCAGACGACCCCTGAACGCCTGAAGGACGCGCTGGCTGCGCTCTGGCGAGAGATCGAGAAGCTCGACGACCCGGGATACTTCACGGCGTCGGAGCTGGAGTCGGTCAAGGCGCAACGCGGAACCGACAATCAGTTCGGCATCGAGAAGACCTCGGAACTCACGCACACGATCGGCTTCTGGTGGGCGGTGGCAGATCTCGACTACTTCATGGGCTACGTGGACAACATGGCACGACAGACACCGGCAGACCTGCAGCGCTACGCCGCCAAGTTCATCGTTGGCAAGCCGAGTGTGACCGGTGTGCTGATCAGCGCCCAGGATCGCGCGCGATTGAAGCTGACCGAGAGCGACATCGTTGGCC
>JANMNM010000187.1:0-5681 GCA_031373905.1 Gemmatimonadaceae bacterium
TTGCCGATGCGCGCGAGCGTCGCAGGGTCCATCGTGAGGCGCTCGCTCACGCGAGGCCCCGGGTCCTGCGGCACGAGGGTGCGACGCTCACTTCAGGCCAGCCGTCGGACGTGGCACAGCCGCGAGCAGTATCTCCACCAACTGGTCGGTCGTGACCTTCTCGGCCTGCGCATGGAAGTTGAGCAGCACGCGATGCCGGAGGACCGGGGCAGCGAGGGCAGCGATATCCTCGAAGCTCACGTGGTAGCGACCGTGCATCAGCGCCCTCGCCTTGCCACCAAGGACGAGGTACTGCGCCGCACGCACTGACGCACCATAGCTGACCCATTCGCGGACCTGCGGCGGTGCCAGCGGCGAGTCGGGGCGCGACGCCCGGACCAGATGCACGGCGTAGCGCGCGACGGCGTCGGAGACCGGCACGCGGCGCACGAGTAGCTGATATGCCACGATCTCCGCCGCCGTCATCACCCGGCGGAACTCGTGTCGCTGCACCGCTGTCGTCTGCTGGACGACCGTCAGCTCCTCGTCTTCCGTGAGATAGCCGACGATCACCTGGAACATGAAGCGATCGAGCTGCGCCTCGGGCAGCGGATACGTGCCTTCGAGTTCGATCGGGTTCTGCGTGGCAAACACGAAGAACGGGGCGTCCAGCGCGTACGTCCGCCCCTGCACCGTCACTCGCCGCTCCTGCATCGCCTCGAGCAGCGCCGCCTGCGTCTTCGGCGGCGTGCGATTCACTTCGTCGGCCAGCAGGATGTTCGTGAACAGCGGGCCGGGCACGAACACCATCTTTCGGCGCCCGGTCTCAGGATCCTCCTGGATGATGTCCGTGCCGGTGATGTCGCTCGGCATCAGGTCGGGCGTGAACTGCACGCGCGCGAACTGCAGGTCGAGCACCTGCGCCATCGTGTGCACGAGCAGGGTCTTGGCCAGCCCCGGCACGCCAACGATCAGGCAGTTGCCGCCGGCGAACAGCGCGATCAATGCCTGTTCGATCACCGCTTCCTGGCCGACGATGAGCTTGCGCAGCTCAGCGAGGATGGCGCTGCGACCGTCGCGCAGGCGGTTGGCGAGATCGACGTCGTCCATCACTGGCGCAGCGGTGTGGTTCGGATCAACGGGCATGTCAGTGTGTGAGCGCGTAGACGACGTAATTCACCGCGAGCTTGTACGCCTCGTTGGTGAGCGAAATGGGCAGCAGGCCCTGGTCCGAGAACTCCATGTAGTCGCCGATGTCATTGTTGAAGTTGGCGATCATGACCAGTCGCTTCGTGGGATCGTTGTCCTCGTACGCGCCCCAGAACTCCGACTTGATGCCAAAGTTCGGGTGCGTCATCTCGAGGCTCTCGATCCTGAAGAAGGAATCGAAGATCGGGTGCGAGCGATCGATCTGCACCGGTATGAGGTTCGGGAAGGCGGCGCGCCACCTCTCCTCGAAGTTCACCCAGTGACGCCCGGCAAAATCATCGAAGATGATGAAGCCACCCTTGTTGACGTACGCGCGAACACCAGCCAGCTCCTCTGGGCTCATCGTCCAGAAACCCGGCTCCGAGACGTAGGCCACCGGATACTTGAAGACATCCGCGTCGGCGAACGACAGGATGTTCGACCCGTCGAGCCGCGGCTGGATGCTCGAGACCTCGTCGAGGATCTTCATGAAATGGGTCTCCGACGTGGGATAGTCGTGATCCCACTTCAGGTCACGCCCACCACCGAGCGGCTCGAATTTCACGCGCAGGAACGTGAACCGACCATCGTAGGTCACATTCGGATTCGGCGTTTCGCCCGGCGACGACCGCCGGAATCGTTGCGCGGGCAGCGCGAGGATCGGCAGCGCGAACATCGCGAGCAACCAGGAGCGGGTGCGTCGGGTCAATTGGGCCTCGCGGATGAGCGGATGGAGAGCAGCAGATCCTGCGCCGCCTCGAAGTTGGGGGCAAGATCGAGCGCGCGCAGCACCTCACGCCGTGCGGACGCCGTGTCGCCGGACGAAGCCAGCGCCTGCGCCAGACGATAGTACGCATCCGCACGATCCGCAGGTCCGAGCGCGATGACGGCACGTCGCGCCCGAATAGCCGTGGCCCATTCCCGCCGGGCAAACGCCAGCTCCGCGAGCTGTCCCTGTGCCTTTGCGTCGAATGGATCGGCGAGTGTTGCGCGGCCAAGCGCCGAGATGGCCCCTGCCGAGTCGCGGGCTGCTTCGAGGAGGCCGGCGAGCGTGATGTTCTCATCGACCGCGTCGCCGTTCCGTACCGCGATCTGTGTCAGCGCCTGACGGGCGGCAGCGCTGTCACCCATCGCAGTATATGCGGCCGCGAGGAAGTGATACCCGCTGCCAGCCTCGGCGTACGACGGAAAGAGACTCACTCCGCGCTTCGCGGCCTGCACGGCTTCAGCCCACTGCTTGCGCTGCAGCGCGCCGGCCGCCGTCGTGAGCGCATCACGCAGCGGGCCGGCGAGTTCCGTGATGGTGTCACCTTCCGCGCTGACCCGAACCTCGCCTCGCACTGCCGCGAACTCCTTCGCGAACTTCGTCCTGAACCAGGAATCGAAGGTCGCGTCGAGCGCTGTCGAATCGAGACCGTACACCTGCTGCATCAGTTGCGACGTGCTGCCGCCCCTGCGATAGCCGTCGAGCAGCGACCGGATCCCCGCCATGCCCGAGCGCTGTTCGAGCATCTCGAACACATAAGCGGAGAGCGCATAGGACAGAATCACTTCCTGACCGTACCGGGGATGCACGAAACCGTCGTTCAGTCGGCTCACCGGCTGCAGGCGCCGCGCTCCATAGGCAGCGATGAGCATCGGCGTCACGCTGCCGCCCCACTCGGGTCGCGCGCGCCGCTCCTCGTGCACCGAGAGCCCCTCCGACACCCAGCGCGGCACACGATTCTCCGTCATGCCAAGCGTGACCGTATGTGCGAACTCGTGCCAGAGCACGGAACCCCAGTTGAATTCACCGCGTGACCTGGCCGGCGGCAGATCGATCGCCAGCACGTTGCCGAACGCGACGCCCAATGCCCCCAGCCCCGCCAGCCCGACGGCGCGCACGCTGAAGTCCGCGTGACTGCGGAAGAACTCGACGCGCACGCGACCGTTTGGCTTGAAACCATACCGCGCCGTGAGCGCCGTGTACGCCTCCTCCGCCAGCGGAGCGGCGTAGAGCGCCATGACGTCGGCATCGGCGGGTTCGAGCACAAGGTCGAAGTTGTTCGTCGCGACCGTCCGCGCCTTGGCATAGGCGTCCAGCAGGTCGAGGGTATTCTTCACTCGTACATCGTACGGGTCGAGTTCGAATGCACGCTCGAGTGTGGCACGCCCCGTCGCCACATCGCCCGTGCGCAGCAGGTTGATGCCGAGCAGCGCCTGTGCGCGAGCATCGCGAGCATCGCGCGCCACGCCCGCCTGGGCAAAACGAACGGCGTCGCCATACAAGCGATTGCGCGCCGACACGTCGGCCAGCTCCGATTCAGCCACCGCTGATCCCGGCAGTCGTCGGTGGGCACGCTCGAGTGCCGCGCGATGTCCACTCGTATCGTTCATCAGCCAGCGCGCTGCCGCGATCGCGACCCACGGGGCGGGCGCAGTACTGTCGATCACGAGTCCCTTGCGGGCCTCGGCGATCGCCTCGACGTACAGCTCGGCGTCGATCAGGCGCTGCGCCAGCAGCACATGCGCATCGATGTTCGCCGGGTTCACCGTCAGCAGTTGCGCCAGCGGGTCGCGGGGCGGGCGCCTCCCGTCCATCGCCGTCAGACGCACCAAGGCCGCGAGTCCGCGCGGGTGCCTGGGATTGATGGCGAGCGCCTTCTGCAACGTCTCGCGTGCGTCGGGCGCATTGAACTTCTCGAGGAACAGCTCGGCCAGTTCAACCTGCTGATCCACGTTGGTGGGATCGAGTGCGATCGCGCGATCGTAGAGACTCAAGGCGACTTTGAAGCGCGCCGGATCGGTGCGGCCAAGCAGGCGCGCCGCGATGGCCATCGCGCGGACGTCAGGCGCGGTGCGCGGGCCGCCACGTGCATCAACGCCGGCCGCCAGGCGATCGAGGCGCACGAGCGCGCTGTCAACGCCGCCTCGATCCTTCTGCAGACGCAGTCGCTCGACGCGCGAACGCAGTGAATCCGGACCGCGGAGTGCAGCGGCCCAGGCGGCGTCGGCGTCATCCAGTCGTCCCATCGCCTCGAATGCTGCTGCGAACGCCGGCGCCACCTGCGGATGCGTGCGCCAGCGAACCATGCGCTCGATCGCCTGCGCTGGCCGACCCACATCCGTCAGCGCCCGCGTCAGCACGATGGCATTCACCGCCGCGGTGCTGTCAGCGCGCAGGCCGCGCTCGGATGCGGCGATCGCCTGGTCGTAGTCACCACGCTGGTAGAATGCCGCGGCGCCGTTCGACGCGGGCCTCGCGTCTCCCTGCGCACACGCAACGGCGTTGCAGACCACAGCCGAAAGCAGGAGCATCCGACGCAGCGCAACAACCTCCATCCGGCCGTTCACGGCTTCACCACTGGCGCGGCGCCCCGCAACGCGCGCGTGCGCTCGGCCAGCTCGACGATCAGCGGCTCGAGCGCCTGCAGGTAGGCATCCTCGCTCATCGTGCTGCGACGAGCGCGCAGCGCATCTATGCGCGCCTGCACCTCAGCCCGCGCGGTGAGTGCCGCAGCTGTGGCCGAATTCGCAGAAGCGATGGCTGCGCCGCCGGCGGGCGCCAGATAGAAGGTGCGCGCCCGCCCGCCCTCGGCACCGTCCGAAAGGACCGAATGCTCCGTCGGCAGCAGGCTGCCCTTGGTGAATACCTGCTCCACCTCATGGTGCGCGTACGTGAACGCTTCCAGCAGCGACACGCGACCGTCCTTGTCCGTGTCACCGGTGTCAGTCGTGATCGCACGGACGAACGGCCCGGGGAACAGCGTCTCGTTCTGCTCGCGGGCACTCTTTGTCGCCGTGATGATGATGCGACGCGGCCCGGCCAACGCAGTCCCGAAATCGCCGCTGGCGCTGCCCGTATGGATGAACGCGATCGTTGGCGCTGTGGCCGGTGCGAGCACGCGCGCGAAATCCGCCGCCGTCATGTCCGGGCCGGGCAGATTGACGCGCGCGTCGGCAGCGAGTGACGAGCCGTGCGCCATCACGATTACCACCAGCCTGTCGGCGACCGTCATCGAACGCGCGATACCACCCAGCACCCTTTCGATCGTCGCCTTGGTCGAGCGACCCTGCACACGACCGGCATCCCGCGTCGAGTCCTGCTCCAGCACGATCACACGCGCTGGTGGAATGCCGAAACGTTGTGTTGCGGCGGTGGAGAGCGCCATCGCCATGCCGTGCCACTCCGTTCCGATACGCGCTTCGCCACTGACTCCGGCGATGATCACCATGTGCGTGGCGCCGGCAGCCTGCGCCGCCAGCGGCCGCGGCGCGGGCGCCGGCAGCATAACGGCCAGCGTGAGTGCACGGAGCGCGTTCACGTGAGCCCCCGACGCCGACGAAGCACCCACTCGCCACCGAGAAGTGCGAGCAGGGCGAACAGGACCGCTGGTGCATCCCACAGATCCAGACGTTTCACTTCCGTGGCGCCACTTGAGCTGAAGCTCAGGTCTCGCGCAACGTCCGCGGCGCGCTCCGGCGTGTACGTGCGGCCGCCCGTCTCGTTCGACAACTGCTCGAGCAGGCCGCCG
>JANMNM010000217.1:0-39592 GCA_031373905.1 Gemmatimonadaceae bacterium
TGACGATGCACCGGTCGCGCACCGGCGCTGGTGGACGGCACTGCTCTCCGGTCTCGTGCCGCTGTCGGCGCCGGTTGCGTACGCTTCAGCCATGACCGATTCCCTTGGCGCTGATGCGGCACCGGTTGCGGCGATGGCACGTGATGTCGGACTGCCGGCGGTGCAGTCAGCGCGGCTCGCGAGTGATTCTGCGTCGTTCCTTGCGTCACTCGACCTGCGCCTGTTGCTGATCCTCAGCCTGATTTCGCTGGTTGCATCATGGGCGGCGCGCCGCTGGAGGGGACTCGCGTGAGAGTCGCATACATCTCGCACTCCGATTGCGGTCGGCACGACACCGGCTGGAATCACCCGGAGCATGTCGGCCGCCTGCGCGCGATCCCGCGGGCGCTGCGCAACGACTTCGAGCTCTTCGACACCATCGAGCACCGCGAAGGCCGGCACGCGACAGCGGAGGAGCTCGCGCTCGGGCACACGTCGGAATACGTCGCGAGCGTACGCGCGATGGTCGACGCCGGCGGCGGCCGTCTCGACGCGGATACGGTGGCAAGCTCCGGGAGCTGGGATGCGGCCACAGCGGCCGCCGGTGCGGTGCTCGACGGGATCGACTGGTCGTTCGACGGCAGTGTGACGAGGAGCTTCTGCGCTGTACGCCCGCCTGGACATCACGCGCTGCGGGGCGCAGCAATGGGGTTCTGCCTGTTCGGCAACATCGGCGTCGGTGCCCACTACGCGCGCCGTCGCCACAACGCGTCACGTGTGCTGATCGTGGACTGGGACGTCCACCACGGCAATGGCACGCAGGACATCGTGCAGGACGACGCCGGGATCCGGTTCATCAGCATGCATCAGTGGCCCTGGTATCCAGGCACCGGAGCGGCGTCAGACCGTGGCCCGCATGCCAACGTGTGGAACGTGGCAATGCCGCCCGCGCTGCCTCCGATGACGTATGTCGAGTCGCTGACTGCGGCGATCGACGCCGCAACCGAGGGCTGGCGTCCCGATCTGGTGCTTGTGTCGGCCGGTTTCGACTGTCTCGCGGGCGATCCGCTCGGGGGCTTCACGCTGGAGCTGGAGCACATCGAGCATCTGACCAGGCTGATCGTGGCGCGCGCCGAGGACTGGTGCGGCGGTCGCGTCGTGACGGCGCTCGAAGGTGGGTACGATCCCGTCCGCCTGGGCGAAGCCTGCGTGACCCACCTTCGGGCGTTGCGGTAGGCCCACGCGTCGTCGGTATCTTGGGTCATGAGAGTCGCCCATCATCCCCGTCTGGCCGCTGCGTGAGTCGCGGTCGCCGTCCGAAAAGCCTGCCGCCGAGGATCCGGCGTGGTGACGCCACCCGGCGAGGGGCGGAACACGGTCGCGCTGCCGAGGAGGCTGCGGCGATGGCGGCCGAGCCGCGCCCCGCAGCACGCCCTGTCGCAGTGGCGAGCAGCGTGCCGCGGATCGTGCATCGGATCCCCGGCGCACCAATGCGGACCGAACTGCACCCGATGGAACTCCACGAACTGGTGCGGAGCGGCGCCATTCCGGGTACGCTGTGGGTCGACATCGATTGCGAGAGCCGCCACCAGGTCGCACTGCTGGAGAAGGTGTTCGACTTCCACCCGCTTGCCGTGGAAGATGCACTCAATCCGCAGAGTCGCGTCAAGGTGGATGAATACAAGAATGCCCTGTTCGTCATCGTCCGCGGATTGCGCTTCTGCGACACGACGGCTGACCCGTACGACATCGAGACGTACAACCTCTGTTTCTTTCTTGCACGAAATCTCCTCGTCACGGTGCACAGTGGACCGAGCGCCCCGGTGGACGCCGTCTACCATCGGATGCTGGCCAATCCCGACCAGCTCGAGCGGGGCGCGGAACGTGTGGCGCACGCGCTGATGGACCTCACCGTGGATGAGTACTTCCCGGTGCTCGACCGCATCGACGAGTTCGTCGACGGGCTCGAGGAGCGTGTCTACCACCAGTTCGATCAGGCCGTCATGCGGGACGTGTTCGCGGTGAAGCGCCTCGTCCTGTCGATGCGCCGACACCTCATGCCGCAACGCGAAGTGTTCAGCGTGATCACGAACCGGCCTTCCACATTCCTGCCGCCGGAATCGCAGGTCTGGTTCCGCGACATCTACGATCACGTGCTGCGGATCAACGACTCGCTGGACACCTACCGGGAGTTGCTGGCGAACGTGATGGACAGCTACCTGTCACAGGTCTCGAACCGCCTGGGCCAGGTGACCAAGGGATTGAGCGTGATCGCGACACTCAGCGTCCCGTTCGTCGTGGTGAGCGGGATGTGGGGGATGAACTTCAACGACATTCCCCTCTCGCAGCACGCACACGGATTCTGGATCATGCTCGCTGTGCAGCTTGGCCTGGGCGCGTTCCTGGTCTGGCTGCTGCGCAAGTGGTCGCTGCTGTGATGCAGACGCCGAGCAGCCGGCTGGGCGCAGTGACTGGCGCGCGTGGCACCGCACTTCGGCTGATCGGTGTGGTGCGTGCACCGTCGGTCGGCGATGCCGTGAGAATCGCGGGCAGTGGTGCCGCGGCCATCACCTTTCGCGATGTGGCAGCCGTTGTCCTCCCATCGGTGAACCGCCCCGAGGCCCCGTCGGAGCAGGCGCTGCTGGCGCACCATGAGGTCGTGTCGTCGCTGGCGCGCACCGTGACGGTCATCCCGGCGCCCGCGATGACGACCTTCAGGCACGGGGCGGCAGTACTGGCCTGGCTGGAGCTGCACGCGGTGACGCTGGCCGAGGGGCTGTCGCATGTGGATGAACGCTGTGGGGCACGGGTGACGGCCGCCCGGGATGCGGCGGGAGCGACGTCGGACCCGTCCGTCCTGCCCCCCTCTGCGGCCGCGATCGAGTCGTTCCGCGTGCTTCGGCGTTACGCGGAGGCCACGGTGCCTGTCTCTACCGTGACCGTGGGGGACGGGACGACGATTGCCACCGAGGCCTTCCTGGTGGATCGTGCGTCGTGGGACCGGTTCGCCGCCGAGGTCTCGGCGGAGGATGACCGGTCGCCGGGCCTGACGCTCCACCTCACCGGTCCCTGGCCCGTGTACGACTTCGTCCGACTGCAGTTCTAGCCCGAGACCCCTCCCAGCATGTTCTGTCCCGATTGCGGCACCTGGAATCGTTCTGCCGCTCCCCACTGTGTGCGCTGCGGGATCGCGCTGCCCGATGTGTCCGCGCCACCCGTCGACGTGCCGGACGCCGAGATCACGGCGCTGCGTCGTGCCACCGGCGGGCGCTATGCAATCGTGCGCCGCATCGCGAGTGGCGGAATGGCACACGTGTATGAAGCCTCGCATGGCGTCCTCGGACGGCGCGTCGTGATCAAGGTGCTCTACTCGCACCTGAATCGTGATCCGGAAATGCGCGAGCGCTTCCGCCGCGAGGCCGAAGCGTCCAGCAGGCTGAGCCACCCCAACGTCTGCACGATCCTCGACGCCGGCGTGACCAAGGACAGCACCTTCGTCGTGATGCCCTTTCTCAGCGGCGGATCGCTTGCTGATCGGCTGGCGAGGCATCGCACGGTGCCGCCGGCCGAAAGCGCGGCCATCGTGGCACAGATCGCGACCGGCCTCGATCATGCCCACCGGCACGGGATCGTGCATCGCGACGTGAAGCCTGACAATGTGTTGTTCGACGCCGACGGCACCGCACTGATCACCGATTTCGGCATTGCGACCGCAGGCTTCCACAAGGGACTCACGGGCACCGGCCGAGCGATGGGAACGCCGCACTACATGTCGCCTGAACAGGCGATGGGAAAGACGGTTGACGGTCGCAGCGATGTCTACGCATGCGGCGTGATGCTCTACGAAATGCTGGCCGGCGTGCCGCCGTTCGACGGCGAGGACTCCTACGCGGTCGGATACAAGCATGTGCACGAGGTGCCCACACCGCTCGACGTCATCACGCCGTCCGTCGCCGCTGCGCTGTCGCAGATCGCGATGCGCTGTCTCGCCAAGGCCGCGGGCGAACGCTACCAGCGCGGAAACGATCTTGCTGACGCGCTGATCCGAACGCTCGATGTCGCGCCGCTCGACACCCCCTCTGTGCGCGCGGCACGACTTGGTCGCCTGACACCGGCGTTCGTCTAGTGTTGCGTCTCGAGACGGAGATCATCACCGTCCACACAACGCATCCGTTCGTGATTGCTCGGGGTGGATCGAGCGAATGGCGCGTGGTGTGGGTCCGCCTCATCGACACCGATGGACTGGAAGGATGGGGAGAGGCGGCGCCGAGCCGCTTCTACGGGGAAACGGTGGAGACCGTCATTGCAGCGCTGGATCGGCTGCGCCCACTCATCGAGGCCGGAAAACCCGACGAAATCGAGGCGCTCGAGGCGGCGATGCTCGGCGCCCTGCGGTTCAACGCCGCAGCGCGCGGCGCTGTCAGTGCCGCGTTGCATGACCTGCTGGGAAAGCGGCTCGGTGTCCCACTCTGGCGGCTGTGGGGCCTGTCCCCGGCTGCCGCACCGCGCAGCAGTTTCACGATCGCGATCGCGTCAGACGATGAGACGCTGCGCAGCCGTGTGCGTGAGGCCGTTGCGGCTGGATATCCGATCCTGAAGGTGAAGCTCGGCACTGATCACGACCGTCGCATCATCCAGCTGGTTCGCGATGCAGCGCCGAACGCGATTCTCCGCGTTGATGCCAACGCCGCGTGGACGCCAAAGCAGACGCTTTCCATGGCGCCTCTGCTCCGCGAGCTCTGTGTCGAGTTCATCGAGCAGCCGCTGCCGCCGCATGACATTGACGGGCTGCGCCTCGTGCGCTCGCGATGCGACCTGCCGATTGTCGCCGATGAGAGCTGTATCGTCGCGACCGATGTCGCGAGGCTGGCCGGCGTCGTCGATGGCGTGAATCTCAAGCTGGCAAAGTGCGGCTCATTGCGCGAAGCACTGCGGATCATTCATACAGCGCGGGCGCACGGCATGCTGGTGATGGCGGGGTGCATGATCGAGACATCGCTCGGCATCACGGCAGCGGCGCACCTTGGGCCGCTGCTCGATGCGGTGGACCTGGACGGCGCGGCGCTCCTGCGCGATGACCCGTTTCTGGGCGCGACCATCGCAGCTGGCGTCGTCGCACTCCCTGACGCACCGGGGCTCGGCGTCACCCGTCGGTAGCATCGGCCCGGTGTAGTTTTGGGGTGTGACCACCCTGCTTGTCGCCGTTGCGATGCCTGTCGCTGTTCCGCGTGCATACGTGTACGCGGTGCCTGAACGGCTGCGGTCGCGTGTCGTGCCAGGATCTCGCGTGGTTGTCCCGCTGGCGGGCCGCTTGCTGATCGGGATCGTCACGGCGATCGACGTGCCACCTCCCGAGAAAGGCACGTTGCGCGAGATACGCGATGCCCCGGACAGTGAGCCGGCGCTCTCATCGTCGCTGCTGTCACTCGGTCGCTGGATCGCGCGCTATTACGCAACGCCGCCCGGCATCGTGCTTCGTGCCATGCTCCCGGTCGCACTCACCGGCGCGGCGGCGCCAGTGGCAGTGCTCAGGCACCAGCGGGTCGCGAGCATCCTCGCCCCCCTCGAGAGCCTGATGGAGCGAGATGTGCTCTTTCGGCGGACGCCAAAGCAGCGGGTGCTGTATGAGCTGCTCGAGTCACTCGGTGGCATGCACCCGGTGCGCGCATTGCTCGAGAAGGGCGGCGTGACGAACGGCGTCCTGCAGCAACTGGTCACGCGCGGGCTTGTCGTGGTCGACTCGGCGCCAGTGGTCCGGGACCCTTTTGCGGCGCGCGCAATCGCGGCGCCACAGCCGTTGATCCCGACCGACGCGCAGCAGGCAGCCATAGCGAAACTTCGTACGCTGGCCCCGGGGACGGGGGCGTTGCTGCGCGGTGTGACCGGCAGCGGCAAGACGCTCGTCTACATCGAGTACCTGCGCGATGTGATCGAGCGCAGAGGGCAGGGGGCGATCGTCCTGGTCCCCGAGATCGCATTGACGCCCCAGACCGTGGATCGATTCCGCACCGCGTTCGGCGATCAGGTCGCGGTGCTGCACTCCGCACTCTCGGATGGCGAACGATACGATGCATGGGCGGCAATCCGACGCGGTGAGAAGCATATCGTTGTCGGTGCACGCTCGGCGATCTTCGCGCCGGTGCGTGATCTTGGCGCGATCGTCGTGGACGAAGAACACGAGGCGACGTACAAGCAGGGTGAGGCGCCCCGCTATCACGCACGCGACCTCGCCCGCATCCGCGCAATTGCCGACGGCGCCACGTTCGTGCTGGGCAGTGCAACCCCCAGCCTCGAAAGCTGGACAATGGCGCAGCGTGGCGAGCTGGCGCTCCTGGAACTGCCCGACCGCGCCGGTGGTGCGCAGCTCCCGGCGGTGCATGTGGTCGATCGAAGGCGCGAACAGGCTGATCGTGGCGTCCGGACCCCTGGCACGCCCGTCACGGCGCAGGAGTCGGCGTTCCGACACGCCATCACCCCCGCACTCGAGTCCGCACTCGCCACGCGACTCGAGCGCGGTGAGCAATCCATCCTGCTGCTGAATCGCCGAGGCTATGCGCACTTCATGCAGTGCGGTGATTGCGGCGCCGTCACGCAGTGCCGGAACTGCGCCATTGCGCTCACCTATCATCGCACGCCTGAACGGCTCGCCTGCCACTACTGCGGGCACCGCGAAGCGCCGCCGGCACGGTGCACGAACTGCGGCGGACCGCCGCTCCGGGAACGTGGGCTGGGCACGCAGCAACTCGAGCGCCTGCTGGCGGAGCGGTGGCCCACCGCGAGGCTCGCGCGGATGGATATGGACACCACTGGTGCCAAATGGGCGCACGCCACCATTCTTGACCGCGTGGGTTCTGGCGAGGTGGATATCCTGCTCGGCACGCAGATGATTGCCAAGGGACTCGATTTCCCCAACGTGACGCTGGTTGGTGTCATCGACGCCGACGTCGGCATCAACCTGCCCGACTTCCGCGCCAGCGAGCGATGCTTCCAGCTGCTGAGCCAGGTGGCGGGGCGCGCCGGTCGTGGCGCGAAGGGCGGCGAGGTGTTCATCCAGACACGCGAGCCGATGCATCACGCCGTGACGTGCGCGGTGACGCATGATTACCGCCGCTTCGCCGCCGAGGAATTGCCTGGCCGGGCGAATCCCGCGTATCCGCCGAACGTGTTTCTCGCGAACGCCGTGATCAGCGGCACTGAGGAGATCGCCACCGCCGATGCCGCACGCGCGCTCGCGGAGTGGACGCGCCGTCTGGTGACTGCCCGGATGCCCGGTGTCGTGGAGATCGTCGGTGCAGCCCCATGCCCCGTTGAGCGCATCAAGCAACGCTGGCGCTGGCATTTCCTCGTCAGGAGTGCGGATGCTGACGCGATGGGACGCATTGGCCGCTATGTGGTCGAGCGGGGGCCGCTGCCTTCGTCCGCCGGTTTGCGGCTGGCGTGGGATCGGGATCCAGTGCAACTCCTCTGACATGGCGTATCGAGACCGACTGAGCGAGGCTGCTGTACGACTGCTCGTGTTCATTGCTGCGTGCGCAACAGGCAGCGCCGCGGCACACGCGCAGGTGCTGCGTGTGGAGGTGAGCGATTCAGCACGCGGTGGCGGAATCGTCGGAGCCCTCGTGACGGCAACACAGCCAGCGAATGGCGCACGGTCCGATGCGCTCACGAACGATCGCGGTATTGCGACGCTTCGGCTGCCCACGGCGGGCCGGTGGAGCGTCTCCGTCCGACGGATCGGCATTGCGCCGCGCGCGCTCAACGATGTGACGGTCGATGCTGGTGTCACGACATCGATCACGATTCGCATGCCGGCGATCCGGCAGCTGCTGCCGACGGTTCGTGTGCGAGCCTCGGCGTGCGGCAGCTCACCACAGGGAACCGACCGAACGTCGGTCCTCTGGGAGCAGATCACGCTCGCATTGCGCGCGTCAGTCCTCTCGCGCGGCGACTCAGCAGGGATGATTGCGCTTCGTTTCACGGAGCAGATTCGTGAGCTGTCGCCATCCCTCGAAGAGCGGAGCAGGCAGGTCGTGCGGTCCGGCATCGGCGTCGGCCGCATCTATTCGGCCGCTGACCCGGACACGCTCGCGGAGCACGGTTATGTCGTGGAAGAGGCCAACGGCGGCCGACAGTATTTCGCACCGGACGAAGTGGTCTTTCTCAGCGACGCCTTCGAGCGAACGCATTGCTTCGACACGCCGGACGTCGATGCGGACCCCGCGTTCGCGGAACTGCGGTTCCGGCCTGCGGCTCGTGGCAGGGTGTCCGATGTCGAAGGGACGGCACTGGTCGACACGTTGACTGGCGAACTGCGCCGCATCGACTTCCGCTACGTCATGCCCGCACAGCGGTTTCCCGTTGCAGCGAAGCACGCGGGCGGAACGGTGGAACTGCGCCGACTGTCGAACGGTCGCTGGATCGTGAGCAACTGGGCCATCCGGATGCCGGTTTTCCGCGTGTCAGCGTTGACGGCAAGCATAGTGCTCAGCGGATACCGCGAAGTGGGCGGTACCGTGACGCCCGTCAGTGAAACGGAGTCACCAGCGCCACTCAAGCGTGACGACGATCCGGCAGTTTCCAGGCAATGAGGGTCATCAGCGGCGAGCACGCGGCGAGCACCAGGATCATGGTGTGCAGCCCGTAGACATCTGCCACGCGGCCAAGCAGCGGCGCCGCCAACCCACCAAACGTCACCGCCAATCCCACTGTGACACCTGACGCGGTGCCGAGGTGGCGCGGCAGGTAGGCCTGGCCCAGCACGACCATCACGCCGCCGGACGCGAAGAGCGCGAGCGCCAGCAGCGGGATCGCAAGCCACGCCGTGAGCGCGGAGTCGGCACGCGCCAGCAACCAGAATGCTGGCGCCAGGGCCGCGAAACTCCACAGAATGACTGCGCGCGCTCCGAATCGATCCGCCAATCGTCCGCCGGCAAACACGCCGATCAACCCGATCGCAAGCAGCATCGAGAGCGCCACTGCGCCTGACTGCAACGACGTGTGGAACGCACGGGACCAGTAGGTGGGCAGGAACGTGTTCATCGCCACGAACATCATGCTTCGCATCCCGATCACGATGCCCAGCAACGCGAATGCGCCCCACGCATCGGAGGGAAGCAACGCGTCGTGTGCGGCCGATCGGGCGGCGTGTCCACGCACGCCCGGCAGTGCGTCCATGGCTCGTCCGAGAATCCAGGCGCAGGGAATGGCCAGCAGGCAGAGCGCCGCCAGCAGGCCACGGCTCGAGGGTGTCGCGAGCGGTACGATCACCACCGGCGCCAGGGCGAATCCGATGTTGCCGCCGATCGTGAAGAAGCTCATGCCGGTGCCCTTCCGGGAGCCCGAGAACATGTTCACGGCACGGGTCGCTTCGGGATGGAACGCGGCGACACCAATGCCGGCGATGGCGACGGCGAAGAGCGCGACGGTGAACGTCGGCGCCATGACCGCGAGTGCCACGCCGGCCGCCGCGAGCATGAGCCCCCACGTCGTCAGCCACGGCGTCGCGCGGCGGTCAGCCAGCCATCCGAAGTACGGTTGCAGTATCGCCGACAGGAACGTCGCGGCGAAGACTGCACTGGCACCGCGCGCGAGTGTCAGGTGAAACGTGGCGATGAAGTACGGAACGAGCGCCGGCACTGCCGCCTGGTAGAAATCCGTGGCCCCATGTCCGAGCATCAGACGCAGCACGGACGGTCGATCGAATGCACGGATGGCAGGCGCCGCGCTGGCGGCAGTGACAACGGTCATGGTACCCGCACCGTGACTGACTCCGCGCGTGGCACGTGGCGCCCCCGGCGGAACAGCGCCGTCACTGCGGCGACGGCTGCGGTGGGATCCGATACTGCGATGGCTGACAGCACTGCTTCGTGTTCCGCCGTCGCATCCGGGCCTTCAAACGCGGTCTCGCGCTTGTGCATGGTCAGCGACTGCACGAGTGACTCACCGATGAGGCAATACAGGTCGATGAGCATGTCATTCTGCGTTGCGGCAACGACCCGCTGATGGAACGCAACGTCGGCGTCCGCGAACGCGCCGGCATCACGTGCCGCGATCGCCGCCGCGCGTGCGTCGAGCAACCCACGGAGTGCAGTGAGGTCGTCCTCGCTGCGGCGCTCGGCGGCGAGGCGCGCCGCCTGGAGGTCGAGCGCTTCGCGGACGTCGTAGATCTCATGCAACTGGGCACGGCCGCAGCGCAGCTGAAGCGACTCGCCATCGGCGCGGCGCCCGGTCACGTAGGTGCCGTCGCCCTGCCGAACCTGGACCAGTCCCACGCGAGCCAGGGTACGGACCGCCTCACGGATCGTGGAACGTCCGACGCCGAGCTGGGTCATGAGGGCAGCCTCGGTCGGCAATCGGGCGCCGACCGGCCACTCACCGGCGGCGATGCGCGCTTCCAGTTGGCTGGCGGCGGCCTCGGCCAGGGAGACACGTGCGATCGTAGACATCATCAAACATCTGATGATCAGACGTTCACTTCAAGGTGGTGAGGCAACACACCTCTCAACGCCGGCCTCATCAGCAGCATTGTACCCGCACGTCCTTCCAGGCAAATTGACTTGTGGCCATCTACACCCCGCCCGACTTCAGCGCACCGCCTCTCGCCGACGCACCCGACGCCACGTTCGTCGTGGCGCCTGCCGATGGTGTGTTGCCTGAGGGCTTCTTCCCGACCACGAACCTGCCGACCTTTGCCCGGGTCGAGGGACAGTGGCGACTGCCGCTCGAACCGCGGATGGATGGCGTGCTCGTGCTGGACGCCAATGGCACCCTCTGGGTCCGCGAGGGGCGACGCGTGAAGCGCGGCGAACGCGTCGCGGTCGGCCGGCACGAGGATGGGCGCGACGGGCTGTTCGTCCATGCGCGTGCCTTTCGGCCGGCGGCAGACAGCGACGAGTTCCAGTTCATGTCATCCGAGGTCAGTCGGGAGAAGCCGATCGACTACCAGCAGCTCGCACAGCTGCTGGTCACGGAACGCGAAGTCGGTGGCTACGTGATATGGGTCACAGGCCCGGCGCTGGTGCACAGCCGCGCACGGGCAGACATGACGTGGTTTGTCGACAATGGGTTCGTGAGCGCATTGCTGGCGGGCAATGCGGTGGCAGTGCACGACATCGAAGCCTCGATCTTCGGCACGACGCTCGGCATGAATGCGCAGGGCACGCCGACGCAGGGCGGACATGCACAACATGTGCGCGCCATCAATGCGGTCCGGGCGGCCGGCTCGATCCGTGCGGCGGTGGAACAGGGCGTCGTGACAAGCGGGATCATGCATGCCATCGTCAGGAACGATGTGCCCTTCGTCCTCACCGGCAGCATTCGCGATGATGGCCCGCTTCCCGACGTGTACACGGATATGCTCGAGGGGCAGGACGCGATGCGTCGGCACACGATCAAGGCGACGATGGCGATCCTGATCGCCACCGCGCTGCATTCGATTGCCACCGGCAACATGCTGCCGGCGTTCGTGCAGCGATCAGCAACCGATCTTCGCGAGCTACCCACGATCTGTGTGGACTCGAGTGAGTTCGTGGTCAGCAAGCTGAAGGACCGTGGCACGCACCAGGCATACGGTGTGGTTACAAACGCGCAGGATTTCATGCACATCCTGCGCCTCTATGTCGAGCGTGAGCTCGACGCGCGCCGCGGCGCCGACGCCGCGATTCCCGGACATACTGCATGACTGAGACACAGGAACGATTTCTCCACACCATCCTGGCGCGAGTGCCGTTCGACACCATCGTTGAATTGCACCTTTTCCCGGCCATCCGGCGTGGAACGCTCGAGACAGGCGTTGCGGTGATTGCTGCGGACCTGCCAGCGGCCGCGCTGGCGGTGGTCAGCGACGAGCTGCACGAGCCGTTGGTCGTCAGCGACGAGCTGCACGAGCTGCACGAGCCGCACGAGCCGTCGGTCGTCGAGGACTCGACTTCTGCGGAACACACCGATGACGCCGTCCTCGCCGCCACTGGCGATGGCGAGTCGTCTCCGTACCGCGACGAGTCATCGGGAGCAGAAACAGAAACCGCCGACTCGCTCGACGACGCGGTGGCGGCGCCGACGGCCACGACGCCGCCAGCGCCGCGACTCCGGATTCTCACCGCGAGCTATCGACACACGATCAAGGGTGTCGAGCGCGGGAAGTGGAGCGTCGACGTGCAGGACGAGGCGGACGCGCCCCTCGAAGCGGTGGAGGCGGTGCTCCGCGGTGTGCGGCAGCGGAGCACGGAACCGGCGGATCCGGAACTGGTCAGTCGCGACACACTGGCACAGTTCCAGCTGCCGTCAGCGGTTGCTCCGGCGGCCTGAGCCCATGGCCGGGCAGCGCTGACATGGAATCGCGCAACGATCTCGACCAGTTCACCACGTTTCTGCGCCAGCACAACCTGCCGGTCACGCAGCAGCGGCTGGCGATCGCGAGCGTGGTGTTCGCAAGCGATCGACACCTCTCCGTGGATGACGTTGCGCGCGATGTGGCGGCGCAGGGTGAGCAGGCCGGCACCGCCACGATCTACCGGACCATCGATCTCCTGGTGAAGAGCGGGCTGGTCGTCGAACGCGACTTCGGCGAAGGTTTCCGGCGCTTCGAACCGACGCGCGGCATTCCGCACCACGAGCACATGCTGTGCACCGTCTGCGGCCGCGTGGATGAGTTCCGCGACGAGCGACTCGAACGAATGACGACACTCATCGCCGAAGCGCACGGCTACAGCCGGCAGCGGCATCGCCTCGTCATCTACGGTGTCTGTGCCAGCTGCCAGCGAGACGGCGGACCGCAGCGCTGACCCGCTCGCGGCACCACGGCTTCTCGACACCGGGCGCTCTGGTCGACGAGACGGCGCATTCCGTCGCCGCCATGCGTGTGCCGTCAGACTGCGACTGCGTCCAGTTCGTCGCTGACCTGCTGCCGCCGCAGCAGCTGCCAGTAGCGTGCCCGTGACCGCACGAGCTCATCATGCGTGCCTTGCTCCACGATGCGCCCTTCGTCGACGACCACGATCCATGCCGCCTCGCGCACCGCGCTGACGCGATGTGAGGCGATCAGTGCGGTGCGCCCTGCGAGCTCAGTGCGCAATCCATGCAGGATGGCGGCCTCGGTGCCCGTATCGACAGCGCTCAGCGCGTCATCGAGCAGCACGATCTGCGGGTCGCGCGCGAGTGCACGAGCGATGGCGGCACGCTGCTTCTGGCCGCCACTGAGATTGATGCCGCGTTCACCGAGTTGCGTCGCATAGCCGGCGGGAAGATCGGCGATGGCGGCATCGAGCTGGGCCACTGCCGCCGCGGCGAATGCTGCGTCATCTGTGTTGCCGCCGTAGGTGAGATTGGCGAGGATCGTGTCGCTGAAGAGCACGGATTCCTGCGGCACGTAGCCGATCGTCGAGCGCAGCGCTTCGAGCGGAAGTTCGGTGATCGGTACGTCATCGACGAGAATCTCACCCTCCTGCGGGTTCCAGAAGCGTGGGATGAGATCCATCAGCGCGCTCTTGCCGCTCCCCGTGGCGCCGACGATGCCCACCGTCGCACCCGCCGGCACCGTGAACGTGATGTCGCGCAACACCCATCGCGGTGTCTCGCCGTCGACGACGGGGTAGTGATATCCCACCCCCCGAAACTCGATCGTGCGCCCCCGGCCGCGCGGCGTTGGCAACGACGCGGGGTGTGCAGGTGACGTCACCGATGCCGTCGAGCCAAGGACGGAATTGATGCGTCCCATGCTCGCCGCACCACGCTGGAAAAGGTTGATGACCCAGCCGAGTGCGATGAGCGGCCATGTCAGCATGCCGAGGTACAACCCGAATGCGACGAACTCGCCGATGGTGATCTCACCGCGCAGCGTTGCCGTCCCTCCCACACCAAGGACAGCCACGGCGCCAAGCCCGGCCAGGAACTGCAGTGCGGGTGAGGTCAGCCCATAGAGTCTCGCGAGGCCCATGTTGCGACGCAGATACTCGTCGTTCAGTCGCGCGAAGTGCGCCTCTTCCGCCGCTTCCTGGCGGAAGGCGCGGACGATTCTCGCGCCACTGATGTTCTCCTGCGCGTGCGTCGTCATGACGCCGAAGTGCTCCTGCACCGCCTCGAAGCGCTTGTGGATGAGCGCGCCGATCCACGCCGTGATCACCGGCAGGAGAATCATCGGGAGCACCGCAATTCCCGTCAGCGTGGCACTGATGCGCAGCATGAACGCAAGTGCAAACAGCCCGCCCGCGATGGTGTTCACGAGGTACATGATCGCGGGGCCGGCGACCATCCGGACCGCCGAGAGGTCGTTCGTGAGGCGAGCCATGAGATCGCCGGTCCGGTTCCGGCCAAAGAACCCGGCGTCGAGCGTCAGGAGGTGACGGAACATTGCGTTCCGCAGATCGTACTCTACGTAGCGGCTGATGGCGTTGAGGATGTTCCTCATCTGGAATCGCAACACGCCGGTGACCAGCACGGTACCAAGCATCGCGCCGGCGATCATCCAGATCTCACGGGGTGGTGCGCCGACGCTCAGTGCGTCGATCGCACGCCGCAGCAGCCACGGAATCACGCTCGCGATCGCGCTCGAGCCGATCACGCACGCCAGGCCAAGCGCCAGGCGCGCGCGATACACACGCACATATGGGACGATCGCTCGAAGGCTCCGCAGGCTGCTGGTACGAGGCTTGCTCATAAGACTCGGTAAGGTTGCCTCGACGAAGACTCAGACGTCGTGGTGCACGGCCGACATAGAATCTGAACTGGAGAACTGATGCAATACACTCAACATACCGTCACCCGGATCGCCTCGCTTACGCTCACCGCGCTGCTGTTCTGCACCGCCTGCGGTGATGAGAAAAGCACCGACACTGCTGCCCGTGACGTGGCGCTGATGCGTGATTCGGCGCAGAGCCTGACTCTGTCCGACACGGCGCTCGCTGCCGCGACGGTCGGAGCGGCGGAGGAACAGCCATCCGCCGCGGCGCCGAGCCCCGCCGTCGCAGCGATTCCTGCAGTTCCGGTGCCCGGCCCGGTGGCGAAGCCAGCGCCGGTGCGAGCGCCCGCATCATCCACGCCCGCGTCGCGTGCCAAGACGCCGCAGCGCGCCGGGCGAGCGGCTTCACCAGCGCCTGCACCCGCCGCGCCTGCGCGCGAAGTGGGTATAGTGGCAGCCGGCACCTCGATTCGGGTCACGAGCGGCGCCAAGGTCTGCTCCAGCACGCTTCAGGTCGGTGATCGCGTGAGTGTGACCACGACGTCCGCAACGGCTGGCTCCAACGGCCTTGCGATTCCAGCCGGAGCGCGAGTGGGTCTCGTGGTGACGCGTTCAAAGACGTCGGCATCGCAGGGCGATCCGGCCGAGCTGGCGTTCGACGTCCGGAGCGTGAGCTTCGGCGATGAGACCTACACCGTCGTCGGCGACGTCACCACTGACGCCGTGGTCACGGAGCGGAAGGGCGGCGATGGCAAGAAGATCGCCGTTGGCGCGGCGGCGGGGGCAGTGATCGGGAACATCATCGGCGGCGGCAGTCGAGCCCAACGCACAGTTGTCGGAGCCGCAGCCGGCGGCGCGGCCGGGGCCGTGACCGCCGCGATGACGGGCGACCGATTTGCCTGTCTTCCGGAGGGCGCGGCGCTGACGGTCCGCCTCGGAAGCGCGCTCACGATCAGGAACTGAGGCCCGCCGCTGGGCTGGCGGGTGCGGCCGCGCTGACATCAGGTTTGGTTTTCGTGAGCTACGGAGTAAACCGTAGCTCACGGATCGGGTTCAGAGCAGTGGCTCCCGCCGCTGGTTTCCGGACCCGCCAGACCTTCGTCTACCGCCGATTCACGTGCTCATGCTCCGCTGCGCCTTGCTGTTCGTCGCTCTCCTCGGTGCGTCAGGAGTCGCGCCCCTCGCCGCGCAGCAGCAACTCGATGTCATCCGCGGCGAGATCACCGGTCCGGACTCGATTCCGATCGCTGGAGCGCGCGTCACTGCCACGTCGCTCTCAGGGAATGTGAATCGCTCGGCGCGCACCGATACCAAGGGGCGCTTTACGATCACCTTCCCGGGTGGTGACGGCGACTATTTCCTCACCGTGTCTGCGTTGGGGTTCGCACCCAGGCGATTTGAGGTGAAGCGCACGGCGGATCAGGAAGTGCTCCTGGCCGACGCGCGACTCGCGCGCGCGGTGACACAACTCGAGGAAGTGCGAGTTGTCGGTGACAGGCCACGCACCACACGCGACGATCGAACGCCGGACATCAGTGGCTCTGAGCGATCCGTAAGCGCGGGCAACGTGGCGGCCGGACAACAAGGAGATCTGGCCGCGATGGCGGCGTCGCTGCCAGGTGTCCAGCTCGTGCCCGGCGCCGAGGGTGATCCGTCCGGCTTCTCTGTGCTCGGGCTGACGCCGGATCAGAACAACAGCACACTCAACGGCCAGAACTTCAGCGGCTCGAATCTGCCGCGCGATGCCGGAGTCCAGAGCGGACTGGTCACGTCGCCGTATGACGTCTCGCGCGGCGGGTTCAGCGGGGCCCAGTTCGCGTTGCGAACGCCGGGTGGGTCCAACTTCCGCTCACGGACGGTGAGCCTGAATCTGGACGCGCCGGCGTTGCAGCTCACGGATGCCGCGGCACGGGCACTCGGTCAGGAGTTCAACAACGCGTCGCTCAGCGGCCTCGTGGCCGGGCCGCTCATCATCGACAAGGCATTCTACAACCTCTCCTACCAGCTTGGGCGCCGAAGCAACGACCTGCGTTCACTGCTGAACACGGGCACGGATGGGCTGATCACGAGCGGCATCGCGCCCGACTCGGGTGCTCGACTGCTCGGTATCCTGCAGCGGCTCGGCGTTCCCGCCACGCCGCGGGCCACGCTCGATCAACGCCTCAGCGATCAAGGGCTACTGTTCGGCACGATCAACATCGCGCCGCCGGGATCGCGCACGGGGCAGGCAGTCACGCTCTCCGCCAACGGGTCGTGGAACCGCACCACTCCGGCAGGCGGATCGGTGAGCGAGCTCCCCGCGCACAGCGGGGATCGCATCAACTGGAATGGCGGCGTCGCGGGCAGGCATTCCGCCTACTTCTCGAGTGGCATCCTCACCGAAACGAACGTCAACGTCAGCGCGTCCCGCAATTACGGCACACCATTCCTCCAATTGCCAAACGGCTCGGTGCGCATCAACTCCGTCCTGCCAGACGGAACGGACGGGCTTCGTGTTGTCTCCTTTGGAGGCAATCCGTTTCTCGCCACGACGCAGCAGAGTGGAAGCGCCGGATTGCTCAACACGCTCTCCTGGTTCTCGCGCAACAGCCGCCATCGGGTGAAGCTCACCAGCGAAGTGCGGCGCGACATCTTCGAGATCGACCAGACGGTGAATCGAAACGGGACGCTGACGTACAACTCGCTGGCTGACCTCGAGGCGGGGCGTGCGGTCTCGTTCACGCGTCAGCTCTCGCCGCGGCTGCGCAGCGGCGGTCAGGTCGTCGCGGCAGTGTCACTGGGTGACGCGTGGCGGAAGAGCAACGACCTGCAGATCCAGTACGGTGTGCGCCTCGATGCCAACCGCTTTGACCGGGGACCGACGGAAAACCCGCAACTGCAGGCGTTGTTCGGCGCAACCAACGCGAGCGTCCCCAACCGCGTGTATGTCAGTCCTCGCGTCGGTTTCTCATGGACGTATGGCACCGGTGCACAGATCGCCGGCTTTGATGGCGCGGTCCGTGGTCCACGTGCGGTGGTGCGCGGTGGTGTCGGCATCTTCCAGAACACGCCGCAAGCCACCTTGTTGGGGAGCGCGCTGGACAACACCGGGCTCGCCACCGGCATCCAGCAGCTTGGCTGTTTTGGCGCCGTCTCACCTGCGGCACAGTGGAGCAACTGGCTGGCCGATCCGGGCCTGATACCGCAGCAGTGCGCTGACGGCAGCGTGACATCACCGTTCGCCAACGGTGCTCCAAACGTGACGCTGTTCGCGAACGACTACTACGCGACACGCAGCCTGCGGTCGAATCTGCAGTGGAACGGACCGATCCTGCGGAACCGGTTCACGGCCAATGTCGATGTGACGTATTCGCGGAACATGAATCAACCGGGGACATCGGACCTGAATTTCGCCGGAGTTCAACAGTTTGCGCTTTCGTCGGAGGGCAACCGCCCGGTCTTCGTTCCGGTCTCGAGTATCGATTCGCGCACAGGTGCACTCGCCCCGCGGGCTTCGCGCGTGTCGCAGCTCTACAACGCGGTGACGGTCAATCAGTCGGATCTTCTCAGCGAGTCTCGTCAGGTCAGTCTTCGCCTGAGCCCCGCAACGTTCAGCTCCAAGCTGCAGTGGAACTTGGCGTACGTGTACGGCAACGTGCGCGAACAATTCCGCGGATTCCAGAGCACGGTGGGAGATCCGCGCGAGACGGGCTGGTCACGGTCTTCCTTCGACTCGCGTCATCAGCTGCAGTACACCCTGGGCTACAACTTCTTCGACGCAGTGCGGCTGAGCTGGTTCGGCAGCATCAGATCCGGAAATCCGTACACGCCGCTGATTGGCGGCGACGTCAACGGCGATGGGCTGAACAACGACCGGGCGTTCATCGTCGATCCAGCAACCGGCACTGCCGATGTGACGACGACTGAGGGCATGCGGTCGCTGCTGGCGTCGGCGCGGGGCGATGCACGCGAGTGCCTGCAGCGCCAGCTTGGCGCGCTGGCGCAACGCAACAGCTGTCGTGGCGCCTGGACACAGACCGCCTTCCTCAGCGTCAGCTTCAATCCCCTCAAGCTGCGGCTTCCGCAGCGCGCGACGCTGTCGTTCCAGATCAACAACCCACTTGGCGCCGCCGACTTGCTGCTGCACGGCTCGTCGAAGGTACGTGGCTGGGGACAGCCGGCCACGCCCGATCCTGCGTTGCTCTACGTTCGCGGCTTCGATCCGGCAACGCAGCGCTATCGCTACGAAGTCAACCAGCGGTTCGGCGCCACGCGACCGGCATTCACGGCGTTCCGGGCGCCCGTGACGGTGACAGCGCTGATGCGCTTCGACATCGGCCCGGTTCGCGAGCGACAGGTCCTGACACAGCAGCTCGATCGCGGTCGCCGTACACAGGGGCAGAAGATCTCGGAACAGAATCTCGGCGCGATATATGGCGGGGGAGGCGTGACGATCAATCCCATGGCGCAGATTCTCCGCCAGTCGGACTCACTTCGGCTGAGCGGGGTACAGGCTGACAGCATCGCGACCATGAACCGGCTCTACACGATCGGGCTGAGCCGGATCTGGGCGCCCGTGGCGAAGGAGTTCGCGCGACTGGACGACCGCTATGATCAGGACATCGCCTATGGCCGCTACAGGCAATCGCGAGAGGCGTCTGTCGATCTGCTGCGCGGCTTTGCGCCGTCCGTTCGCGCGTTGCTGACCGCGGAGCAGCGTCGGAAGCTGCCGGCGATCGTGGCCAGTCACCTCGATCTCCGCTACCTCGCCTCGATCCGTTCGGGCACGGCTGGTGGTGGAGAATTCGGTGGCATGATGGGTGGTGCGTTCAGTATTCCCCAGGGTGGTGGCGGCAATCAGGTCATCATTCGTCAATAACTCTTTCTCTTTGAAGCCATGATGTCTCGACCCGTAAGTGTGCGCTGTGCACTGATGGTGCTCGGCACCTCCCTGTCGGCAACGATGGGTGCACAGTCACTGCCGCCGGTGCGGCCGCTTGGCCCGGTCACGCGGGTCTCGCAGGCTGACCTGCTCGGCAGCGTCTCCGCCGTGCGTCCGCTGCCGGGCGGTCGCATCCTCGTCAACGATCTCGTCCGCCGGCAGCTGGTGTTGCTGGACTCCGCGTTCGTGCTCGAGTCGGTGATTGCCGATACGACGGCCGCCACTGCCAATGCCTATGGCGGCCGTGCAGGCGGGTTGATCCGATATCGTGGTGACTCCTCACTCTTCATCGATCCCGCCTCACTCTCGATGCTGGTGATCGATGGGGCAGGCAAGGTGTCACGCGTGATGGCGGTCCCACGGCCCAACGACGCGCAGTTCATGGTCGGTGGACCGTTCGGGACGCCGGCATTCGACAGCAAGGGGCGCATCGTCTACCGGGGGCTGACGCGCCCCAACCTGCCGCCGCCCTCGCCGAATGGCAGCGGTGAAATGATGCGCATTCCGGAGCAACCGGACTCCGCGCCAATCCTGCGCGTTGCGCTGGATACCCGGCTGCTGGATACCGCGGCATTCTTCAAGATCCCGAAGGCCTCCGCCACCATGCGGCAGAATGATCGTGGGCAGATGTCCATCTCCATGGTCATGAACCCGATGCCCGTGATCGATGACTGGGCACTGCTGCCCGACGGATCGCTCGCTGTCGTACGCGGGGGCGACTATCACATCGACCTGATCTCACCTGACGGCACGCGCAGCAGCACACCGAAGATTCCGTTCGAGTGGCAGCGCATGACGGATGAGATGAAGGTCATGTTCCTTGATTCGGCCAAGGTTGCCGCGGAGGCCGCACGCGCGCGCGCGACATCCGCGGGTGGCGCCGGCCAGACGATCGTGACGCAGGGTGGGCCCGCCGGCGGTGGCGCGGGTGCCGGAGGCGGACAGGTGATGACGTTCCGGATTGACGGCGGAGGGCCGCCGCCCGGTGCGGGCGGTCCTGGCGGCGCCGGGAGTGGCGCTCCAATCTCGATGTCCATGCCGTCGATAAACATGGTCCCGCCGTCGGAACTGCCTGACTATCGCCCCGCGTTTTCCACTGGTGCCACACGTGCCGATGCGGACGGCAATCTCTGGATACGCACGAGCAAGGTCGCGAACGGTGGACCGGTGTACGACGTCGTCACACGAGGCGGCACGCTGATCGATCGTGTACAGGTCCCGTTTGGTCGCGTGATCATCGGCTTTGCGCCCGGCCAGGTCTACATGGGTGTGCGCGACGACAAGGGTGCGCGGCTGGAAGTGGCCAGAATCCGCTGAGCTGGCGGGCGAACAAACACGGACGCACGGGCCAGCGAGGCCCGTGCGTCCTTTTCGTCGCGGTGCCGGATACGGTCAGTAGCCGATCGCGGCCCCGAACGCACGGGGTTCACTGACGCCGTGCCAGCCACCGGGCACGCGCCGGATCGCGTTGACGTTGGCGATGCCACCAAGGAAGCCGACGGTGTGACCCATCGCTCGCAACGAGTCGAGCGTTGCCGCGGGAAAGCCGTTCGTCTCGAGGCGGAGCTCGTCCGGAAGCGCCTGATGATGCAGCCGCGGCGCCCGCATTGCATCCGCCAGCGGCATTCCGAACTCGATCACATTCAGGATCACCTGGCTCGTCGCGGAGATGATGCGTGGCCCGCCGGCGGCGCCTGCCACCATTTGCACACGACCTTGCGCATCCAGCACGACGGTCGGCGACATCGCCGAGAGCATGCGTTTTCCCGGCTGGATGGCGTTCGCTTCGCCCTGCACCAGTCCGAACATGTTCGGCTTGCCCGGCTGGACCGCGAAGTCATCCATCTGATCGTTCATCATGAAGCCGACGCTCGCCAGGTACACGCCGCTGCCCCATGAATTGTTCAGCGTCGTCGTTGTCGCGACGGCGCTGCCGTCGCCATCCACGACCGAGTAGTGCGTCGTGTGCATCCCTTCCGTCATCTGCTGCGTGACGGTTGGCGTCGGCGTGGCGCGCGTGCGATCGATGGATTGATAGAGCCCGCGCGCATACGTCTTGCTCGTGAGCTGCGCGATGGGAACAGGGAAGAAATCCGGGTCGGCGATCTTGCTGTTCCGATCGATGAAGGCTCGTTGCGACGCGCTGCCGAGCAGGTGCAGGTATGCCACGCTGCCGAACGCAGGCATGTTCCTTTCGTGCTCGATGATGTTCATCGTTTCGGCCATGGTCACACCGCCCGATGATGACGGCGGCATGCCGACGAGCGTGTAGTCGCGATACGTCCACACCAGCGGCTCGCGCCAGCGGGGGGTGTACCGCGCAAGATCAGCCTTGGTGATGATGCCGCCGCCGCGCTGCTCTTCTGCCGCAATGCTGTCGGCGATCCAGCCGCGATAGTACGCATCCGCGCCATCCCGCGAGATGGCGTCGAGCGTACGCGCGAGCGCGGGCTGACGAAACGTCGATCCCATCGGCGGCGCGCTGTCCGCAGGCAGGAAGACCGTGGCGCCGGCGAATCGCGTCAGCAGTGCGCGGCTCCGGGAAATGCTGGTGAAGATCCCCGAGTCCACGACGAAGCCGTCGCGTGCCATGCGAATGGCCGGTGCCATGACCTGCGCGCGCGTCAGTTTGCCGTATTTCGCTTGTGCAGCGAGCAGTCCGGCCACTGCACCGGGGACGCCACTTGAGCGCCAGCCAATGATGCTGCCATCGGTTGTCCCGTCGGGCTTCAGGTACATGTCGCGCGATGCGGCCAGCGGCGCGACCTCGCGATAGTCCACCACTTCGCGACGCCCATCGGCCATCTGGATGACCATGTAGCCGCCGCCGCCGATGTTGCCAGCTTCCGGCCACACGACCGCCAGCGCAAACCCGGTGGCGACGGCGGCATCGACGGCGTTGCCGCCCATCCGCATGACTTCCGTGCCGGCCGCGCTGGCGAGCGGCGCATTGCTGCTCACCATGCCATGCTCCGCAAACGTCGCGGGTTGGTTCTTCGTGAAGCGCCAGCCGTCCGCGAAGACCACCGGATCGCGGCGAATGGAGTCTTCACGGGCACCCGGCGTCGCTGCCGGTGCCGTGACCTGCGGTGTTGGTGTTGGTGTTGGTGTTTGTGTTTGTGTGGTGGCCGGCCGGCGCGGGCTGCATCCGGCGACAACGAGCAGTGCGGCCAGCGCGTGAGTCGATCGGCGCAGCAGGGAAGCGGCGAGCATCGGAAGGATCGGCGAGGGGAAACGGCGGAACCGCAAAAGGCAGCGAAGCCGGGGTGTCTGCGTCGCCCGGCCTGCAGCGCGCGGAGCCGTGACTATCTTTGCCCACCGAAGCATACCCGGGCACCCGTGAGGCCGACAGCGCGCGCCGATCCGGGAGGCCGGTCGCCCGCATCCAGTCTCAATGTGACCGACGAACCCCCCGCGTTCCGCGACCCGCGGATCACCGAACAGCGCAACCCGCGCTCCGTCGAGATCGACCTCGCGTCGGCGATCGAGATCGTGGACATCATCACGGCGGAGGATGCGGGCGTGGTGCCGGCGGTGGTGGCCGTGCGCGAGCCGTTGGCCCGCGCGATCACGGCCGCGGAGACTGCGCTCAACGCCGGGGGCAGGATCATCTACGCCGGCGCAGGGACGTCCGGGCGCCTCGGCGTCCTCGATGCGAGCGAGATCCCGCCAACATTCGGCGCCGACTTCGGGCTCGTGGTCGGGCTCATCGCCGGCGGCCCGGCGGCACTGCTGCGCGCACAGGAAGGGGCTGAGGACAGCGCGGAGGGTGGTGCGCGTGACCTGGACGCGGTGAACGTCGGCCCAAAGGACTTCGTGGTCGGAATCGCCGCCAGTGGTACGACGCCCTACGTGCACGGCGCGCTGCGACGCGCGAAGGCCGTCGGCGCCGCAACGGCGGCCATCGCATGCACGCCACTGCCGCCCGGGATAGTTGACGCCGTTGACATACCAATCGTCCTGATCGTGGGCCCGGAAGTGATTACCGGCTCCACACGAATGAAGTCGGGAACGGCCACCAAACTCGCACTCAACATCATCAGTACGGGCGCCATGATCCGCATCGGCAAGACCTACGGGAACCTCATGGTTGATCTGCGGGCCACGAACAGGAAACTGATCGATCGAAGCGAGCGAATCGTGGCGGAAGTGTGTGGACTGGATCTCACCGCATCGCAGGATCTGCTGCGCCGCGCGGATGGACTGGTGAAAGTTGCGATCACCATGCACCTTCTCGGCGTTGATGCGCCGCAAGCGTTGACCGCACTCGACGAGGCTGGCGGTGTGATCCGCAGGGCCGTGCGTCAGGCACCGCCACCAATTGCCGGGGTGCAGTGATGGCCGTTGACGCACCGCTTTCCGATGCACCGGTGCTCATTGGCCTGATGTCGGGCACGTCGCTCGACGGGATCGCGGCGGCAGTCGTGCGTTTCCACCGCTCCGGCGACGGTGATCGTCCCGAACTGCTCGCATTCGAGTCCGTGGCCTACTCGGACACACAGCGTGGGCGGCTTGCCGCCGCGATGGTGCAGGGCAGCGCGCGGGACTTCTGTCGCCTGAACGTTGACCTTGGCCATTGGCTCGCCGATGCCGCGGCGCTGGTCATGGAGCGCGCCGGGGTGAGCGGCGACGATGTGGCGGCGGTCGCATCGCACGGGCAGACGCTCTGGCACGAGCCTGGCCACTCGACCTGGCAGATCGGGGACGCGTCGGTGATCGCCGAACGCCTCAGAGTCCGGGTCATTCATGATTTCAGAAGCCGGGACGTCGCGGCCAACGGCCAGGGCGCGCCCCTGGTCTCGCTGGCCGACCAGCAGCTGTTTGCCGCGCGCGACGGCTGGCGCGCCCTGCAGAACCTCGGCGGCATCGGGAACGTGACGGTGGTGCCGCCGCGCGGTGTCGACCTGCCGGCCCTCGCCTTCGATACCGGGCCGGGGTGCGGGGTCATCGATCGAGTCGTCAACGCCCTCGACCCGGCCCGCCATTTTGATCGGGACGGTGCCCTCGCGGCGGCCGGCGAGCCCATCGAGTCGGTGCTTTCCCAGCTGCTGGATGACGACTGGTATCGCCTCGCGCCGCCGAAGAGCACCGGACGGGAGAAGTATGACGCCGCCTTCGTAAGTGACCTCGTGGCTCGATGCCGGCACGCCGGTCCGGAGGTGAGTCGGGAGGACATCGTCGCGACTGCCACGGCACTCACGGCTCGCAGCATGGCACTGGGTTATGATCTCTTCGTCCGGGGCGACCTCGCCGACGTGGTGCTCTCGGGTGGCGGCGCGCGTAATCCTGAGCTGGTGCGGTTGATTCGAGCTGCGCTCCCGTCGCGTACGGTGCGTACCTTCGATGAGCTGTTTTTTGACGGTGAGGCAAAGGAGGCCGTGGCATTCGCGTTCATCGCGCTGCAACATCTCCGTGGGCTTGCCGGAAACGTTCCTTCGGCGACGGGTGCCGCAGGCCCGAGAATTCTCGGTACTCGCACGCTCCCATGACCAGATCGTCTCGCATCGATGTCGCACCCGTCCGCATCTGCACCTGAACGACGATCACATGATGATCCTGTCGCCTCCAGCGATGGCCGTCGCATGAATGATGTGGCGGCGCTGTGCATCGCGGCGATTCGATGGGACCCCGCGCGCGGATATGGGGACGCGCGTCCGCACATCGATGCTGCACTGCGCCTCGGAGTTGGTGGATTCACGCTCTACGGCGGGACGCCGGAGGCGGTGCGCGCACTCACGCGTGATCTGCAACAACGCTCGAAGACACCGCTGCTCATCGCGGCCGACATGGAGCGCGGCGCGGGACAGCAGTTCGACGGATCCACGGGACTCCCGCCCGCGGCCGCGATTGCCTCGCTCCGCGATCGCGATGCGGTGCGCCGCGCGGCGCGGCATACGGCGCGCGAAGCGCGGACGATGGGCGTGAACTGGAACTTCGCGCCCGTCGCGGACCTCGATGCCGAGCCGGCGAATCCCATCGTCAACACCCGTGCATTCGGCTCTCAGCCCAGCGAAGTGGGCGACTACGTGGCCGAGTGGATCGATGCCTGCCAGAGCGAAGGTGTACTCGCGTGCGCGAAGCACTTTCCCGGACACGGACGGACGTCCGACGACTCACACCTCTCGCTGCCGGTCGTCAGCACACCACACTCGGTGCTGATGCAGGACGACCTGTTGCCGTTCCGTTCCGCGATCGACGCCGGTGTCGGCTCCATCATGACGGGGCATGTCGCCTACACCTCGCTCGATCCGAGCGGCGCACCGGCGACGCTCTCGCGCGAGATCCTCACCTGGATACTTCGGCAGCGGTGCGAGTTCGACAACCTGATCGTCGCCGATTCGATCAACCTGCCGTCTGTGACGCAGGGGATCGACGAGGGTGAAGCGGCGGTTCGGGCGATCCTCGCCGGGTGCGACCTGGTGCTCGCGCCCGGGGATCTGGCCAGGGTGGTGGACGCGCTCGATGAGGCGGTGCACACGGGGCGTATCGAACGTGACCGACTGCGTCTGTCGCTGCGTCGGCGACTCAAGTGGGCACAATGGGTCTCGCCGCCGAATGACTATCGAAGGCCATCCGGAACCGACGTGCTCTGGTGCGCCGGCCTCGCCGACCGCGTCCTGCAGGTGACACGTCCGCTGACACGCGGCATCCGTGCGCCGCTGGAGCTCTGCTCGCTGGACAGTGACCAGCGCGCAGACCTTCGCGCGCCGCGCATCGCGATTGTGAATGCGCTGCGCCAGCTGAGCATCGACGCGCGGCTGGCGGAGCGCTCGGATGGGCCAAGCCGCGGCACCGTGGTCATCACGGCGTTTGGTGAGCCGGTGCAGGGCCGCGGCTCACTGGAAGTCGCCCCCGCGGTGCGGGACGGCGCCCTGCAGCTCTACGCCGACGCGCGCGCCGCCGGGCGCGATGCCGTCATCATCTGGTTCGGCCACCCACGACTCGCGGGCGCATTCGGCGATGAGGCGCCGCTCGTCTGTGCATGGAGCGGCGACCCCTGCATGCAGTCCGCCGCCGCACGCTGGCTGGCGAACCAGCGCGCCTGAGCTGATCTCGACGCGCGCGGCCAGCCGCGCGCGTCGCGCCTGTCATCATCCAGGACCGATCATCAACTCGGGTCGCACGATCGCGTCGAAGTCGTCGGCCGGGATCCCGTCCTTCACCGCCTCCTCACGCAACGTCGTGCCGTGCTTGTGGGCCGTCTTGGCAATCCTCGCCGCGCGATCGTACCCGTATTTCTCCTTCAGTGGCGTGACCAGCATCAGTGAGTTCGCCAGGCCGCGCGCGATGTTGTCGAGCCGCGGCTCGATGCCCACCACGCAATTGTCCGTGAAGCTCACGGCGGCGTCAGACAGCAATTGCACCGATTGCAGGAAGTTGTACGCCATCATCGGGTTGAACACGTTGAGCTCGAAGTGACCCTGCGAGCCGGCAAATGCGATCGCCGTGTTGTTGCCGAGAATGTGCGCCGCGACCTGTGTGATCGCCTCGCACTGTGTCGGGTTCACCTTCCCGGGCATGATCGAGCTCCCCGGTTCGTTTTCCGGCAGCGCCAGCTCGCCCAGTCCTGAGCGCGGCCCTGAGCCGAGGAAGCGGATGTCGTTGGCGATCTTGAAGCACGACATCGCAACGGTCGTGATCGCGCCGTGCGTGAAGACCATAGCATCGTGCGCGGCCAGCGCCTCGAACTTGTTCGGTGCACTGGTGAACGGCAGGCCGGTCAAAGACGCGATCTCCGTCGCGACCGCCTCGGCGAAACCGACCGGTGACGCGAGGCCTGTCCCGACTGCCGTGCCGCCCTGCGCCAGCTCCATCAGGGCCGGGAGTGTCAGCTTCAGGCGCGCGATGCCATTCTCGATCTGCTGCGCGTAGCCGGAGAACTCCTGGCCAAGTGTCACCGGCGTGGCATCCTGCGTGTGCGTGCGACCGATCTTGATGATCTCCGCCCATGCCTTGGCCTTGGCGTCCAGCGCCGCATGGAGATGCTCGAGTGCCGGAATCAGCTTCACCGCCACCTGCTCCGCGCAGGCGATGTGCATCGCCGTCGGGAACGTGTCGTTCGAGCTCTGGCTCATGTTCACATGGTCATTCGGGTGGACGGGCTTCTTGGAACCCATCACGCCGCCCATCAGCTCGATCGCACGGTTCGAGATGACTTCATTCGCGTTCATGTTCGACTGCGTGCCCGATCCCGTCTGCCACACCACGAGCGGAAAGTGCGCATCGAGCTTCCCGTCGATCACTTCCTGCGCAACCCGCACGATCATCTCGCCCAGCGCGTGATCGAGCTTGCCGAGCTTCATGTTCGTCCGGGCGGCCGCCTGCTTCACGACGCCGAGTGCGCGCACGATCGCGGCGGGCTGTTTCTCCCAGCCGATTTTGAAGTTGCCCAGTGATCGTTCGGCCTGTGCCCCCCAGTAGCGGTCGGAGGCGACTTCGATCGGGCCAAAGGTGTCGGTTTCGGTGCGGGTATTCATACGATGAATTCGGAGGATGTGTGATGGTGTGCCGCTGGCACCGCACTAGTGTGGTGTCCTATAGATACGCGGCATAAGAAGGGGCGACGAATTTTGGGGTCTGCCAAGGCGAAAACCGCAGCGATACCCGTAGGTATCGCGAGGATTTTCAACGCAGGCAGGCGCCAAAAGGCACGCCACTTCTGTCGCGAATTTATGGGACACCACACTAGGCGCGGCGCAGAGTGAACAGCGTGATCTCGGGACGCACGTTGAGACGGACCTGAATGTTGAACCCGACACCGCGGCTGATGTAGACGCGACGTCCGTCAGCGACGTCGATCTCGCCCGAGGTGTAGCGCTTGTTGAGCACCGGCAGGATCGGCGGCGCGAGAAAGGGCGATCGGCACTGGCCGCCATGTGTGTGACCCGAGAGCACCCAGCCGTCGTAGCCGAGCCAGCGCGCCCGTTGATCCATGCAATCGGGGTTGTGATTGAGGACGAGCGCCGGGGTCTCACGGGACCAGCCCGCGAGGGCTTTTTCCGGCCGCGCCATTGGCGACCAGAAATCGTCGATGCCCACGATCATGAGTCCGTCCACCTCGGTCGCTGCATTGCGGAGCACGGTGATGCCGGCAAGTTGCACGCGATCGGCGATCTCGTTCGACACCGGCAGTTCCCGCCAGCGCTCCCCGTAATCATGATTGCCAAGCACGGAGAGTGTCGCCATGCGCCCGCGCGGCACGCGCGTCAGGTGACCTTCGAGCTGCCGCAGCTGAGATGTCCCACGCCACGTGACCCAGTCGCCGGTGTACGTCACGATGTCGGGGCGCAATGCCGCGCCCGCTCGCCACACGCGCTCGAGGTACGTGTCGTCCACCAACGGGCCGATGTGCAGGTCGCTGAGCTGCAGAAGCGTCTTGCCATCCAGCGACTGCGGCAGGTGCCGGATCGGCATGTCGCGCCGGGTGACGTCCAGCCAGAACGGCTCGAGCCAGTGCGAATAGCCGACGACCGCAGCGAGGCCCGAGGTTGCGGCGAGGAGAAAATTCCGGCGTTTCATGGCGTCATGGGCTCGCGCTCAACGTCGTCGCGGCTCCACGCGCGCTGCGGCATGCATGGATGCCGGTCAGGGCGCGCCGAAGTGCCCGAACTTCCAGATGGCCCACGCCACCAGCACCACGGCGGCAAACACCATCACGTAGAGGTAGGCCTTGGCAGGGTCGCGCGAGGGGATTCCCGCGCGCTGGTCGCCGTCTCCGGCCGAGACGGCGTCGATGCCCAGCATGGGCGTCGGCGCTCGTGTGATGACGGGTACCGCGCCGCTGCGCATCCGGCCGCGCATCCGATCGAGCGTCGGTGAACCGCTGTCAGTGAACGGGTACACCTGATGCCCGATCTCCCGCTGCATCTCGTCGGCTGCCTGCAGACCCGCGCCCTGAAACTGCACCACCACGACGGTGATGTTGTCATGACCGCCCTCGGCGTTGGCGGCGGCGATCAGCTGCTCGCACGCATCGTCCGGATCGCGGCTTGCGCTCACGATGCGCGCAATGTCGGCGGCACGCAGGTGCGTGGTGAGGCCGTCGGTGCAGAGCACCAGTGTGTCACCGCGCGCGATCGGCTGGTGCGTGAAGTCCGGACGCACCGTGCTGTCAGGGCCGAGCGCCTGAAGAATGATGTTGCGGCGTTCGCTCACTTCGGCTTGATCGACCGTCATCTCGCCGGCCTCGATCAGCTGCTGCATCAGCGACTGGTCCTTCGTGATCTGGAGGGCAAGACCATCGCGCACGATGTACGCGCGACTGTCGCCCACCTGCGCCAGGTAGAGCGAGTTCCCGAGCAGCCCGGCGATCGTCGCCGTCGTGCCCATGCCGGCGTGCTCCCTGTGGGAACCGGCGAACGCGTAGATGCGATGGTTCGCGGTGTCTGCCGCGTCACGGATCGTCTCCACGAAGGTATCCGTGTCACTCGCGAGGCCTTGCATCCACTGCGCACGGAACGTGTCGAGCACCGCTTCCACCGCCATCGCGCTCGCGATCTCGCCCGCTGCCGCGCCACCCATCCCATCGGCCACCACCAGCACCACCCCACGCGCCCCGACCTCGATCAGTCCGTCTGCAACTTCAGCATGGGTGCGCCCAGTGCTCAGGTCGAGGAAGGCGTAAGCGTCTTCGTTGTGATCTCGCGTGACGCCAATGTCCGTCAGACCCGCCAAACGCAAGCGCACGCCTTGGCGTGGCACTGGCGTCTCAGACGGCGTTGGGTGGGTCATGACTGGCACAGTCGGCGCGTTGAGAGGGTGAAGCCTGCGATGCAGCGCCGCGTGGCCGCCCCCTCCGGGCAGCACACGCGTCTCACGAAGCTAGGACGGCGCGCATGAGTCGGTCAAATCGGAGGGGCTGGGCGCGCTACCTTTCTGCATGCTACGTACTCCGCTCCGGTCCGGTTTCGCAATGCGTCCTGCAATGACGGTGATGCCGTTGCTTCTCACAGCCTGCGCCGTCAGGCCCGTGGCAGCACCCGCCTCACTGGCCCCGGTCTGGCCCGCCATCCCGCGCGCGGAGGGGCCGATGGCAATCCGCGTGCAATATCCTTCGCCGAACGCGATCATCACCGCCCGGGACTCCACGTTCCTCCTCGGCACGGTGCAGCACGGCGGCGCGACGCTCCTCATCAACGGCGCGGCGGTTGCCGTGCGACCGAATGGCGCATTCCTGGCGTGGGTGGCAATGCCGCCGCGCACCCGACCACAGTTCGAGTTCGTGGCCAGCCTGCCGGGCGCCGCGCCAAAGCGACTGACTATCCCGATCCGTTTCCCGGCGGAGCGTGTGGCGCTTTCCGCGACGCAGCCACCATGGCTCGACACGTCGAGCGTCACGCCGGGCACTGGGCTGGCGCTGCGTGATGGGGAGCCAGTTCGCGTGTCTGCGCGCCTCGCCGCCGGCGCCCGCGCCGAGTTCCGGCCAACGCCGTGCACCGCCGGTCCACCACCTGGCCCACTGCCGCTGTTGCGCACCGACGGGGCCGAGACCGCCGCACGGGATGTCCCGGCCGAGGTGCTGCGATGCGGCGGGACGCTCGCGGTCTTCGGCGCCGCAGACAGCGTGCCGGCCTTGCGCCCGGTTTCCCCCGTCGCCGACGGTGATGCCCTCGGACTCGTTCGCGTCGGTGTCGCCGCCGCAGACACCGATGCCGTCGTGATAGCGCGGCCGGTGCCGGGCGGGACGTACAAATGGTTCATCACCCCCGGCACGGTGCTCCACGCTACCGGACGACAGGGTGACGCAGTGCGCGTTCAACTCGACGCGCAGCTTGCCGTGTGGGTGGATGCGTCCGCGGTCACGTTTCTTCCGGCCGGGACCGTCGCGCCCCGGCGGATCGTCTCGAACGCGCGTCTCGTGCCGGGCGACGGGTACGTCGATCTCGTGCTGCCGATGTCTGCGAGGCCGGCGCACCGCGTCGAAGGTGACGGGAACACGCTGCGGCTCACGTTGCACGGTGTGACCGGCAATACGGATATCGCGTGGTTCCAGCGCGGCGACTCACTCGTGCGCGATCTGCAGTGGACGAACGACGCCACGGACCGCGCGGTGTACACGGTGCAGTTGCAGCATCCCGTGTACGGCTGGCTCACGTTCTGGCGCGGTGATGCGTTCGTGCTGCGCATCCGTCGTGCGCCGACCGTCGATCCGGGTGCGCCGCTCCGTGGACTCCGGATCGCGGTCGATCCGGGGCATCCGCCGATTGGCTCGACGGGACCGACGGGCTTGTATGAAGCGGTGGCAACGCTCGCTATCGGTGAACGTGTGCAGCGATTGCTCACGGAGCGCGGCGCGGTGCCGATCATGATGCGCACGACGGCTGCCCCGGTGGCGCTCGGCGATCGCCCGGTGAACGCGCGTCGCGCGGATGCCCAGGCGTTCGTCTCGATTCATCTCAATGCCAAGCCGGATGGCGTCAATCCGTATCTCAACAACGGCAGCGGCACCTACTACTTCCAGCCGCAGAGTGCCGGACTGGCGCGGGCAATCCAGTCACGCCTCCTGGTGCGACTCGGCCTCAGCGACGAAGGCACGTGGTACGACAACCTCGCCGTCGTCCGCGGCACGTGGATGCCGAGCGTCCTTGTCGAAGGCGCGTACGTGATCGTGCCGGAACAGGAGGCGGCGCTGCGGACGCCGGAATTCCAGGAGGCGTATGCGCTGGCGATCGTGGAAGGGCTGGAGGCGTGGTTCCGGACATTGGCGCGCACCGAGCGCGGGAGGTGACCGTGCGTCTCGATGTGCAGCGTGGTCCGCCGCAGGTTGCAGCGACGGCGTTCGTGCATCCACGCGCATCCGTCTGCGGGGCGGTGTCGCTGGGTGACGGCGTGAGCATCTGGGGCGGCGCCGTGCTCCGCGGCGACACGGAGCAGATCACCATCGGCGCCGGAAGCAACGTGCAGGACCTCACGATGGTCCACGCCGACCCCGGACAGCCCACCATGATCGGGGCGCGGGTCACGGTGGGCCATCGCGCCATTCTCCATGGCTGCACGGTGGATGACGACGTCCTGATCGGCATGGGCGCCATTCTCCTCAATGGCTCCCGGATCGGGACGGGGAGCATCGTTGGCGCGGGGGCGTTGGTGCGAGAAGGCCAGCAGGTGCCTCCGGGTTCGCTGGTGGTCGGTGTGCCGGCGCGGCTGGTCCGGCCGACCACGGAAGCCGAGCGGGCGACGGTCGGCAGGACCAGCGCGCGGTACCAGGCGCTCGCTGCCGCCCATCGTGACGGTTTGGTGCTGTATCACTCCGACGTGTAACGATCGGGCTGCGGGGAGGCGCTCAGCGGGGCTCAGAGGGCACTTGCCTGGCTACACGCAGCGGGCACCTCGGGCCGATTGAGCCCGAGGTGACGGAGGCGACGTGCTCCGAGGCAATATCCACACGGCGGGAGTGATGTGGACAGTGTGGAAAGGTGGGCTGCGGCCTCCTCCGAGCGTGCCGCCGCGTCTCCTAAGAGTATGAATTCAAACAACTTGAGACTCATGTCTCGTATCATGGGATGTCGACGTCCTCTGATTCGGTCGACGCCGGCGGAGGCCGGGCGGCTCGGTGGAAACAGTACAAATGTGATCTCATTTCGGCTAAACTGTTTGATGGGCTGGCCTTTACGGCACGCTGGCGCGGATACACGTACGGCCGTACTGTCCTGCTCCGCGCTGGATGCCCGTCCGTTTCCAATTGGTTACACAGCGCCCTGTCGTTCTCCAGCTCCAGGTTTTCGCCGTTGTGTTCGGTCCTGCAGCAAGGTGAGTTCTCGACGCTGCGGGCCGGTTGGTGTCCCCGACGGGGGGCATCCGCAGGGCAGAGGAGTTGGCTTGGAAGGGTAGGGTCGTGTGGGGTCATGAAGCAGGCAGTCGGGTGGTATCCGGGAGCGGATTCGCATGAAGGATGAGACATCGCAGCACCAACCACCCGTGGGGAGCAACATGACGACGGCGCTTTATCCGGAATCTCAGGCGTCGATGTTGACGTCTACAGCAGACAAGGCAGTTCGAAAGCGAGACGGCCGATCAGCCGACTGGGATCCGGAGCGAATTGTCCGGGCGATCGCCCTCGCGTTCTACGCGCATCGCAACCGGGGAGCAGACAACCCCACACGCGACAACCCGGCCCGGTACTACGGCCTCAGCATGATGGACCATGCCGAAGTGCTGCGCATTGCCGGCATGGTGATCAACACGGTCGAACTGCGTGCATTGCGCGGCGTGAAGCCGTCGGTGGAGGAGATCCAGGACATCGTCGAGATGATGATCGCCGGTGCCGGACACTTCGACGTGGCGAAGGGCTACGTGCTGTACCGTGCCAAGAAGTCCGAGGCACGGATCGCGAAGCATGGCGTGAGCGGCATCAGCGACTACATCGCGATGTCGAAGTACGCGCGCTATCGCGAAGACCTCGGCCGTCGCGAACTGTGGCCGGAGGCGGCGAAGCGTGTGTTCGACATGCATCGGGCGCGCTTCGAACCACTGCTCCAGAACGAAGTGTTCGGGCTCGATCGCACCCTCGGCCAGCTCATCGACAGCGCCGAGACCGCCGTGCGCGACCGCAAGGCCCTGCCGAGCATGCGCTCGATGCAGTTTGGTGGCGACGCGATCGAGGTGAACAACGCTCGCATGTACAACTGCACCTTCGGTCACATCGATCACGTGCGCAAGTTCAGCCAGGCCCTCTGGCTGCTGCTGAGCGGCACGGGTGTGGGCTTCAGCGTGCAGAAGCAGCATGTGTCGCGGCTGGCGCCGTTCCCGCTCCGTGCGAGTGCCGAGGATCTGCCGGTGCGTCATTTCACCATCCCGGACACGATCGAGGGGTGGTCGGACGCGATGCAGGAACTGGTGTCGAGCTACTACGACGGTACCTTCGTCGAGTTCGACTTCTCCGAGATCCGCGCCAAGGGTGCGGTGCTGCGCACGAGCGGTGGCCGCGCGCCCGGGCATCAGCCGCTGAAGAAGTCGCTCGAGCGGATCCGCGGCGTGCTGGATGCGATTCCCGGCCGCAAGATGCGTCCGATCGAGGCCTATGATATCCTCATGCACGCGGCCAGCGCGGTCATCAGCGGTGGCATCCGTCGCTCGGCCACCATCGCGCTCTTCAGCGCCGATGACGAAGAGATGGTGAACGCCAAGACCGGCGAGTGGTGGAAGCACAACGCGCAGCGGCAGCACAGTAACAACAGTGCGATGCTCGTGCGCGGTGAGGCCACGAAGGACGAGTTCATGTCGCTCTTCAACGCCATCCGCCAGTTCGGCGAGCCAGGCTTCTACTTCACCGAGAACGCCGACTACGGGGCCAACCCGTGCGTCGAAATCGGCTTGGCCCCGTCGATGGTGGTGGACGAGGCCGCGATGGGCAAGCTGATGAAGTACGGCTACAACGAGACCGTTGGCGTCGGTGACACCATCAGCGGCTGGCAGCACTGCAACCTGACTACGATCAACGGTCGCATGTGCGACACGCCGGAGAAGTTCTACGAGTTGTGCGCCGTTGCGGCCACCATCGGCACGCTGCAGGCTGCGTACACCGAGATGAGCTACCTCGGCCCGGTGACGCGCGTGATCAACGAGCGTGAGTCGCTGCTCGGCGTGAGCATCTGTGGCATTCTCGAGCGCCCTGACGTGCTCCTCGATCCGGCCGTGCTCCGCAAGGGCGCAGAGACCTGCGTGATGACGAATCGTGCGGTGGCGGAAACGATCGGGATCGCCCCGGCGGCGCGCGTGACCTGTGTGAAGCCGGAAGGGACGGCGAGCCTGCTGCTCGGCACCGCCAGCGGCATTCATCCGCATCACGCCAAGCGGTACTTCCGTCGCGTGCAGGCGGCGCGCACGGAGCCGGTCTACAACTTCTTCAAGTCGTCGAATCCGCAGATGACCGAGGTGTACGGCATGAAGGCCGACACGACGGATGTCATCACGTTCCCGATCGAGGCGCCGGAAGGTGCAATCCTGAAGAAGGACATCGGTGCGCTGGAGTTCCTGGACATGGTGAAGCTGGTGCAGGAGAACTGGGTGGTGCCGGGTACGGCACACGAGAAGTACAACCCGGGGCTCAGGCACAACGTGAGCAACACCGTGACGGTCCGTGAAGGCGAGTGGGAGCCGGTGGCCGATTTCATCTGGGAGAATCGCGCGTACTTCACTGGCGTGAGCCTGCTCGCGGCCACGGGCGACAAGGACTACCAGCAGGCGCCGAACGAAGAAGTCACCACGCCGTCTGACGTTGCGAAGTGGAACAGCCTGACGTACGCGCCGGTGGATTACTCGCTGATGAGCGAGGCGGCGGATTACACGTCGCTGAAGGAGACCGTGGCATGTGCCGGTGGGGCGTGCGAGATCGTGTGATGTGGGCTTGACGATGCGAGTGTGGGCGTGAGACGCGGGGCCTCGATGCGACGGGGCCCCGCGTTTCTGTTGCGCGAGTGACCATGATTCTCAGGTGAGACGCGGCTTGCCGAACGAAATCACGCCGAACGAGGCCGGAGCAATTCCGACACGTTCGGTCAGCCAGACACGCCGTCCAACCTGCTCTGTGAGCGCAGCCGACGGGTCGGCGAGCCAGTGCAATTCATGGTTGGCGCTCCGAATCACATAGGTATCGTCGCGCAGTTCGAGTACGCCGTCGTATGCCTTGCGGCCGCCCATCACGAGAACCTCGAAGCGTTCCACGATCAGTGCACCGTTCTCCGGATCCCAGGTGCCCACGGCGAGCACCTCGGCGCCGGCAACGTTCCGCATTTCATCGGCCCCCTCTCCCTGCACGTACACGCGCATTCCTGCGACGTCGAGCGAGGGAGCGGACCCGTCGTGCCCGATGACCACGATCCCGCGCACATTGGCTTGTGCCGGCGCAGTCGGCGGGGGTGGCGGCAGTGGCCCGGTGATGTCATTCGCGGTCTGGTCGCCGCAGGCCGCGAGTGCCAGCGCGAAGGCGAATACGATCGAGTGATTGGTGTACATGACGGTATCCCCCATGAAAGTGATTGCACGACCCGACGAACATCGGTGTCGTGCGCTGAGGATACGAGTCGCTCGTTTCGTGAACGTTCCCCTGCCGTTCCCCAAGCGTTCTTCTCGCGTACATTTCGGGTCCGGCCACTCCAGACAGGCGCGAATACATGACGAACGCAGGCGACACCGCTGGCGATGCCGTCTACATGCTCTCCCTGCTCGGCGGGATCGAGCTGACGGGCGTTGACGTCAGACGCGCCAACGAGCTGCTCGCGCAGATGAAGGTGGTCGGGCTCCTCGCATACCTCGCGCTTGCTCCTTCGGGACGGTACCAACGGCGCGACCGGCTCGTTGGCCTGCTGTGGCCCGAGCTCGACCAGTCACATGCGCGCGCTGCGCTTCGGAAGGCGGTGCACGCCATACGTGGAACGCTGGGTGACAACGCGCTCGTTGGGCGCGGCGACGAAGAGCTGCTGCTCTCGCCGGACCGGGTGTTCTGTGACGCCCGTGAGTTCACCATCCTCGCCGACTCGAAGCGACTCACTCGAGCGCTCGAACTCTACCGTGGTGAACTGATGCCGGGGTTCCACCTGACGGGTTGCGCCGAGTTCGGCTCGTGGCTTGATCAGGAGCGCATGACTGCTGCACGGAGCGCTGCGGCCGCCGCGTGGGCGCTCGCCGTTGAGGCCGAGGGGAGCAACAACTTCACCCTGGCCGGCGCGATGGCGCGCCGCGTGATGCAGTTCGAGTGGACGGACGAGCGCGTGCTTCGGCGGACGATGCAGATGCTGCAGCGGATTGGCGATCGTGCCGGGGCGATTCGCGTGTTCGAGGACTTCGCGCGACGACTCGGTGCCGAGCTGGACGCGAAGCCCTCCGGAGAATCGATGGCGTTGGCCGAGGGAATCCGGCGAGGGTGATGCGGGTGGCGCAGCGCGGTCCCATGATACCCTCCCCGGATGTCACGGAACGCCGGAGTGGCGTGACGAATCCGATGTCGTGCCGGCAGTGCTGAGAATCCTGCCCCGGTCACCCTCGGCTGACGCCTCGCTGACGCCCCACCCCACCTTGCGGTCCGGCGCCCAGAGGGCAACATAAGGGGCACTCAGACACCAAGGCGGAGACACACCGTGACCAGCTGGCCCGTCCTGACCGGAACCGCGCTCTGCGTCGTTGCCCTTCTCGCCATCCCCGTCGCTGCCCAGCAGAATCCGACGCCACCGACCGCGCCGATCTGCCCACCCGGTGCTGCGCCGCGCGTGTACTCGGACGTCTTCACGGTCGTCATCGCCCCGGCCACGCACTGGAACCGCCACGAATACACCACGGAAGAGAAGTCGAGAATCCTCTTTCATGCCGATGCCATCCGACAGCACTTCGTGCAACCACCGGCACTGGGTGACGTACCGATCGTGGCGGAATCCAACATCGCTGCGTGGGGCGGTGCTGCCATCCGCCACAGCGCGGTCGGTGGCAAGCTCGTCCTGGTCATGAAATCGAATGGACACGTGCGGACGTCCTTCTGGCAGTTGTTGCCGTTCTCGCAGCCGCTTGCGATCGCGCTCAGCAACGCCGTCGCGGCCGCCGACGTGGCGAAGGACTTCGAGGGGATCCCCGCGGCGCCCGGCTCTCGCGGTGATGATACTCTCGTTGTGCAACTCTACACGAGGAACGACACACCCGCGGCGAACGAACTGCCGCTGATGCGAGCGGTGCTCGGTCAGTACATCCCGGAACGAGTGTTGCGCGTCGTGAAGAACGGCGGGCTGTACTACCCGGATGGCGCCGGATATGCCGGTGTCGAGAACAAGGGCGAAATCCAGGTACTCGTCGGCAGCGACGGCAAGCCGGTCATGACCTCCGCACAGGTCACGCGCATCGAGTGGCGCGACTTTCTCAGCACGATGCGGCGCGCGGTGGAAGGCACCGTCTACGAACCCGCGATGAGCGGTGGCTGTGCCGTGCCGGCCATGATGGTGCACAGCTTCAATTTCTCGATCGACAGAGATCGTCGCTGATCTCTCCCCGTTGACGAGCGGTCTGCGCGATCAGCTCGGCCGCGCGCCCACGATCAGCGTCAGCGGCCACACGACTTCGCACGGACCATCTCCGGGCCAGCGCGCCTCGAGTTCCGGAGCGATCAACGCCACGGCGTCGCCGCCGGTGCCGCGATTGAGCGACGTCACCGCGCTCCACGTGCGCAGATAGTCGACGAATTGCGCGCGTGTCCAATACTGCGACATCCGGAATGCCGGAACGATCTCCCGCGCGTACGGGAACCCGATGTCACGGTATTCCGCTTCCACGAGTGCCCGTTCCGGCGGCCACCACGCGTTGAGCACCTCGCCGTGCCAGCGCCTCAGCGCCGCATCGATCTCCGCTGACACGGACCCCAGATTGTAACTCCACACCGCCAGGACTCCGTCCGGTACCAGCACGCGGTTCACCTCGCGCCAGAACGTCGGTCGGTCAAACCAGTGCACGGCCTGCGCCACGGTCACAAGGTCAACGGAGCGGTCGGCAAGACGCGCGTCAGCTTCGCCTGTCACACGATACGTGATGTTGTCACGCGCAGGCGCGCTCGCCAGTTGCGCCGCGCTCGCATCGGTGGCCACCACCTGCGCAAAATGCTCGGCGAGGCCCAGCGCGGCTTGCCCGCTGCCACAACCAGCGTCCCACGCCAGTCGCGCCTGTGGCGCGCGGCCGGCCAGATACGCGAACAGAGCGCGTGGATACCTCGGCCGACTGGCGGCGTACTGTGTGGCGACCGACGAGAAGTGGTCGGGGAAGGTCATCACCGATCCAGCGACAACTTGAACCGCTCGATCACCACCGATGGCACCGTGCACCCGCCACTCGTCGCTGGCGCATACACCGCTTCGGCCACGGTGCGCCGAACCAGCGGCAGGAACATCGGGAGCTCCAGTCGCGTGACCTGCGACTCGGGAATGCTCGCCTTGCCGTCGCTCCCAACGAGCACATACATCTCCGCGTCGTTCTCCACCATGCCGTCGCGCGAGTACATCGGGAAGAAAAGCGGTGCATCGCTCGTGCGCGTCGCTGGCGATATCGTG
>JANMNM010000227.1:0-3320 GCA_031373905.1 Gemmatimonadaceae bacterium
AGTGGCCAGGGAGGGAATTGAACCCCCGACACGCGGATTTTCAGTCCGCTGCTCTACCAACTGAGCTACCTGGCCAAGACCCTAAACTAGCCACACAACCTCACACCACCAACCACCATCACTTCCGACAACGCCCTACTCGCGACTCCAAGCCAGACGACCCACCCTCGCTCAACTCAACACCGGACGTTTCCGACGGAAACTCCAGCGCCTCGCTCTGCGAGACCAGAGGAAGTTCCAGTGCCTGGAACAACGCACGTCACACCCCCGCCGGCCGTACCCCATACCGCGCCGTGATCACACTCTTGATCCCGCCCCGCACCGCAAAATCACCCTTCACCTCGAAGAACACCGGCTTCGCCAGCTTCACCAGATCGTCCAGAATGTGATTCACCGCACGCTCGTAGAAAATGCCGTCGTTCCGGAAGCTCCACAGATACAGCTTGAGCGACTTGAGCTCCACACAGAACTCCGCCGGCACGTACGTCAGATACATCGTCGCAAAATCCGGCGCGCCACCCTGCAACAGGCTCAACTCCGCCGCATCCGACTCCACCCCGCCCAGCGGGCAGAGCGACGTGAACTCGGGACAGATCATGTGGATCTCGTACGCCCGGTCCGCAAAGGGATTCGGGAACGTCTCCAGCAACTCGGGCTTCGGCATCGCAGGTGGTGTAGGAAGGGAGTGACGCCCCCCAATTTACCCCGCCGCCCAAGCGCCTCCCCCCTGCAGGAGTGCCGATCGTGCACGCAGCACTTGCACACCCCTGTACCGCACTCTACGATAAACCATCGGTTCTGCGGTGCATGCCGCCGACCACCTCCGCCGGGTCACCCTGGCGGTACAGCCCCCCGGCAAGTCCGGGGGGCTCTTTTTTCTGCCCAGTCAATTCCTTTGTGCTCCGCGCGAGCGGAACGATCGCGAAACACACGCGTGCCCGGCGCTGGTTCTATGCAACGGTAGGTGACGTATTCTCACGCGGGGGCGCGGTCGACCGCGGAGATCACTGCAAGTACAGCAGGATTTGCGTGGCCATCACGCAGTTCCCTTCAATCTGTTTGCTGTTCCCCCGCGTTCCCCGCGCCCCCGCGAGAGCAAAAAGCGTTGAACGTCGCGTGGCCAGGCGCTGACTCCGCGAGAGCCAAGGGCGTTGAATGTCGCGCGGTCCAAGCGCCGGTTCCGTAAACTCATCCCGCGCGCCAGACCTCTCGATCTCTGATACCGTTCGCCGACCGACGCCGACGACGCAAGCAGAGTGTCACACCCCGCACCCCGGTCCGAGCAGCTCCCGCGGCCCCGATCAGCGCCGCTGATCCCGCATCAGCTCCGACAACTCGCGCAACCGCTGCTGCTCACGATCGCTCAGTGAATCGCGGCCGCCGCCGCTCGACATCTTGTCGAGCAGCTCGTTGAGCTCCTCGGTAGCATTCCGAGCCGGCGCGATGATCACCGCAGGCGCAGCCGGACGCTGCGGCGCGGCTGCCGGCTGGCGGCGCTGCACGATCGCGTTGCTGCGTGCCACCACGTCGTCAACAGCATCATGCGCATCGCCGCGCGGACGCATCGCAGAACGCGGCACCGCACGCGGCGTGTCGTCTTCCGGCAACTCCGGCGCCGGACTGAATCGATCCTGCCACGTGCCAAGTCGGCGAGCAGACGGCAAACGCACCAGCAACCATCCCGTGGCGAAACCGCCCAGGTGCGCCCAGTTCGCAACACCTGCGTTGCCGCCGGTGACACCAAAGACAAGGCTCAACGCCGCAAAACCAATCACATACCACTTCACCTGCATCGGCACCACGCCGAAGAACAGGATCAGCGTCCGTGGCCATGCATGCGCGAACGCGTACATCACGCCGAACACCGCGGCACTCGCGCCAACCATGCCACCGCTGTTGAACCCAATGGCCGCAGAGCCCCAATGCGCCAGCGCGCCGCCCAGGGCGCACAACGCGTAGAAGCGCACGAATCGCGACGTGCCGAAGAGCCGCTCAACCCGCGGCCCGAACTGCCACAGCGCAATCATGTTGAACGCGATGTGCAGCAGCCCGCCATGCACGAACGCATATGTGAGCGGCGTCCACCACCGCTGTGCGACAGTAGTGCTCGTGAACGCAAACATCGCCGACATGTCTTCCGGGCGCACCACGGTCTGCTGCAGGAAGTAGATCGCCACGTTCGCGACCAACAACCACTGCACCGCAGGCGTCATGCCCGCTGGACCGTATTCCTCAGTCATGGAACTCGACATGCGCAACCGCGGCGATGGGGCGTGAACGACGGCGTTCTGGTGTGGCGAGGTGGAAGTCCCAAGCAATTGACGGGCCGAAGATTTCCGGCGGCTGGCAAGGCGAAAACCGGAGCGGTACCCATCGGGATCGCGAGGATTTTCAACGCGGCAAGGCGCCAGAAAGCACGGCAATTCTGATACGAACTTCCACTTCACCACACAACGGATGAAACACGCAGGGTCAGGGGCGGTTCCGAACCAGAGCGCCCAGCCCCCGTCAGGCGATTGCAATGACTGTTCCCAACGCGAGTCATTCCATCCGCAGTGACTCTCTTGAAGCTCGGACGCAACGGCCCCGTCGGCAAGGTCGCGACAGCTGGCGAACTCTGCCGACAGGTCCCCGTCCGGCGCCCTGCCAGCCTACCGATCCGCCACCGCGTCCCGTACCAGCCGATCGCAGAACTCCACGAAATTCAGCCCCGCCGCCGCCGCGCTCTGCGGCACGAGACTCAGCGCCGTCATCCCGGGCAGGGTATTCGCCTCCAGGCACGCCAGCTCCCCTTCCGGCGTGAGCCGAAAGTCGATCCTTGCACACCCGCGCAGCTTGAGCGCCGTGTACGCGGTCACCGCGTGCGCCTGCACCTGTGCCGTCATCGCGGGCGGCAGATCGGCCGGAAAGACCTCCCGCGCCATACCCGGCGTGTACTTGCACTCGTAGTCGTAGATCTCCTTCACCGCGATGATCTCGCCCACCGGCAACGCCTCGCCCGCCAGAACCGGCACGGTCAGCTCCCGGCCGGGCACGAATCGCTCGCACATGACCTCGGCGTCAAACTGGTGTGCCTCCGCCACCGCGGCATCGAACTGCTCGCGGGCCTTCACGATCGTCAGCCCGACCGTCGACCCCTCACGATTGGGCTTCACGATCAGCGGCAATCCAAGCGCGGCAATCGCGGTATCGGCATCGATCGGCGTCATGCGCCACGCGGCCGTCGGAACGCCCGCGTGCACGAGGATCCGCTTCGTCATGTCCTTGTCCATCGCGATCGCGGTCGCCATCGCACCACTGCCCGTGTAGCGAACGCCGGC
>JANMNM010000232.1:0-7322 GCA_031373905.1 Gemmatimonadaceae bacterium
CGATGACGGATGTCGGCGAGTGTACGGTGTTCCTCGTGGACATGGCGGACTACGCGGCGATGAATGCCGCCTACATCGAGTTCTTTCCGGTCGCGCCGCCCGCCCGGGCGACCGTGGCCGTGTCTGCACTGCCACGACCGGCCGCCCGCGTCGAGATCAAATGCACCGCGGTGCTCCGCACGCGCTGAGCAGCGCAACAGAGACACGTTCACTTCAGAGGCGGGTACGGAATGATCGTGCGCAGACTGCGTAGACGACTGGTCCTGACGGGACTCTCCACACTGTTGATTCCCGGGCTCGCGATGACGCAGCCGACCACAGCGGCCGAGCGTGCGTCCGCCTGGTCCATGCATCAGTCCATGACACAGGCGTCGTGGTATCGCGGACTTGCCTGGCGCCCTGTCGGGCCCGTCAAGATCGGCGCGCGGATCGAAGCGATTGCCATTCCGCCGGGCAACACCGGCACGATCTACGCAGGCGTCGGGTCGGGCAACCTGTGGAAGTCCATCAACAACGGCCTCACGTGGCGCCCGATCTTCGAACACCAAAGCGCGTTTGCCATCGGCGACGTGGCAGTGTCGCAAAGCCAGCCGAACGTCGTGTGGGTTGGCACGGGCGAAGCGCAGCCGAGGTACGCAGGATACGCGTATCCCGGCACGGGCGTCTTCAAGTCGGTGAATGGCGGCGAGACGTGGACGCACATGGGGCTTGGCGAGACGCACCACATCGGCAAGATCATCATCCATCCCACGAATCCGGGCATCGTGTATGTCGCTGCGATGGGGCACCAATGGTCCGCCAATCGCGAACGAGGCGTGTTCCGTACCACCGACGGCGGAGCCCACTGGCAACATGTCCTGTCGGTGGACGATACGACTGGTGTCATCGACATGGCGATGGATCCCGTCGATCCCAACACCGTGTACGCGTGGGGCTGGCAGATCGAATCCGGGGCACGTGGTGGCCTCTTCACGTCGCGCGACGGTGGCACCACGTGGCGGCGCACAGGCGAGGGGCTGCCCAGCGGACCGCGTGGACGCGCAGGCATCGACATCGCGGCCAGTGCGCCGAACGTGCTCTATCTCTATTTGGACAATCGTGGCCCGACCACGATCAAGGATCGACCATACATCGGCGGCGAAGTGTATCGCTCGGATGATCGGGGTGAGCACTGGCGCAAGGTGAACACCGACGATCTGTGGCCCGTGTTCGGCACCTTCGGCTGGAAATTCAGCGACGTGCGAGTTGATCCGCGCAATCCGCAGCACGTCTATATCCTCGGTAACTCGGCGCACGAGTCCTTCGACGGTGGTGCCACGTGGCGACGCGTCGGCGCGCGGATCCTCCGATTGCACGACACGGAAGGACGAGCGCTGCATCTCGATCACCATGAGCTCGTGATCGACCCGGCAAACCCGGACCGCTTGCTCCTCGGCAACGATGGTGGGCTGTTCCTGTCCTACGACGGCGGCGCGAGCTGGCTGCATGTCAACAACATCCCGGTCACGCAGATGTACTTCGTCGGGACGGACGACAAGCAACCCTATCGCATCTTCGCCGGCACGCAGGACAACGCAGCGCTCTACGGCCCGAGCACCGCGTCACTGGACGACGCCGTCCCTGATCCGTGGCGCAGCGTGTACCTGGATCGATGGACGGGCGGAGACAGCTACGTCACGCTGCTCGATCCCACCGATGACCGATACGTGTACTATGAACACCAGAATGGCGAGATGATGCGGATGGATCTCACCGGGGGTTCGGTGATGAGCGGCGGGCCCGCGACGGAGAACATCAGGCCGCGATTGCCGCAGGGCGAGCCTGAACTCCGTTTCAGCTGGTACACACCCTTCTTCATCTCGCCGCACGACCCGCGGACGCTGTACGCCGGTGGAAACCGTGTGCTCAAGACCACGGATCGCGGCGCGACCTGGAAGGCCGTGAGCCCAGACCTTGGCGACGCAGCGGGCGCCGACCGATCGCTGGCGCCGACGGGCGCGATGACGATGCTCACGGAATCGATTCGGAATCCGGGGCTGCTGGCCGGCGGCACCGAGGGTGGGCGCGTCTGGCTGACGACGAACGATGGCGCGACCTGGCGTCGCATCGACGACGGACTCCCGCGCAAGTGGGTCAGCAGAGTCACGCTGTCGGCGCACGATGCGGCGAACATCTACGTCAGCTTCACCGGTTTCCGCGAGGACGATTCTCGGCCCTACGTCTTCGCGTCGAACGATACGGGACGCACCTGGAGAAGCATCACGGCGAACCTGCCGTCCGAGTCGGTGAATGTGGTGAAGGAAGACCCGGTCGACCCCGACATCCTCTACGTCGGGACCGACCTCGGCGTCTACGTGTCGCGTGATCGGGGCACGCGATGGGAATCGCTGAGCGGAACACTTCCATCGACACCGGTGCAGGACCTCACGGTGCAGTCGCGTGAGAGCGACCTGGTGATTGGCACCTACGGACGCGGCGCGTGGGTGCTCGATCTGGCGCCGATTCGCGATCGCTCTGCAGAGGCGCGCTCGATGCCGCTGCGGCTGTATCCGATTCGCAGCGTGGTCAGTGAGTACTATCCATGGGAGACGGTGCCCGGGGACCGTCGTGGGCGGAACGTCGTCCGGATGCAGGTCGCAAGCGTGTCAGCAGGCAACGCGACGATCAGTGTGAGCGATTCATCGTCGCGCGTCGTGCGTCGGTGGGATGCACCGGTGACGGCGGGGATCAACACCCTGGTGTGGGATATGCAGGTGGAGCGCGCGGCCGGAGGCCTCGCGGATGCCCGTGCAGGGCGATACATCGTTGCCGTGCGTGTCGGTGCCGCTGAGGCGACGGGAGGCGTACAAGTGCTGGTGGATCCAGTGCGCAGGCAGCGGTAAGGCTCGGGAGACGACACGGCGTCAGGCTTGTTGCCGCCCCAATGGACGGGCCACATATTCGGCAACACCCGTCGCGGTGCCGGCTTGCTCGTTCTCGTCATCCCTTCTGCACGAGTTGACGCTCATGTCTGATCGCTCACAGCCTGATGCCTCGCGCCGGGACTTTCTGGTCTCGGCCGCCAGCGCGGCCGCCTTCGTGGCGGTGCCCTCGCTGCGCGCGCGGCGCACGCAAACCGATCCTGACGTGCTGCCCGTGCTCGGGCAAGGCGATTTCCGCTACTCGATGAACCACACGTGGGCGAAACTCCCGACGGGAAAGCGATTCGGATACACACACGGCATCGTCGAGGACAAGGCGGGCAGGTTCTACATCGCCAACCAGAGTCGCGATGCGATCGTCGTCGTCGATGCGCAGGGCAACTTCCTCTCCTCGTGGGGCCAGGCATACGCCACCGGTGCACACGGCCTTCGCATTTCCGAGGAAGGAGGCACGGAATACCTCTATCTGGCGAATACCGGCCTTGGCGAGGTCGTCAAGACGACTCTCGATGGCGATGTGGTGTGGCAGGCCGGCAGACCGTATCTCGCCGGTGTGTACACGCCGGACCGCGGATACAGTCCCACCGAGACCGTGGTCGGACCGAACGGCAAACTCTATGTCGCCGATGGCTATGGGCAGTCGTGGATCCACATCTACGATGCCAAGGACGGAAAGTACCTCGACTCGTTCGGCGGGCGCGGCACTGAATCGCACAACCTTCGCCAGCCCCACGGCATCAGCATCGATACACGCGATGGCACGCCGCGCCTGCAGGTGTGCGACCGCGGCAATGTGCGCATCGTGAACTTCACGCTCGAAGGGCGGTACCTGGGCGAGGTCGTGACGAAGAAGGACCTCCGTTTTCCCTGCACATCGCTGCATCGCGGCGAATTGATGTACGTGCCGGACCTGTACGCGCGCGTCTCGATCTTCGACAAGTCGAACACCAAGGTCGCCGACCTGGGCGACTATCTCGAAGGCGGTGCTTTCACGGGCGAGTCACAGTTCGGTACGACGTACCCGGATCTGAAAGGGTACCCGAACATTCCGCACGAGAAGCGACGCGCGGGTCGATTCATCTCGCCACACGCCCTCTGGGTGGACCGCGTCGGCAACATCTATGTCGTCGAGTGGATCGACGACGGACGTGTGACCAAGCTGACGAAAGTCTGACGGGCTGGCATGTCACCGACGTCCCGCTGGCTGGCTGGAGGCCTCGCACTGTTGGGCGTGGTCGCGCTCACCGGCGGCGATCACGGGTCGTCCCTGCTGCCATTCGTCGGCCGCTTCCATCCCGTGCTCGTGCACTTCCCGCTTGGCATCCTGGTGCTGGCACTGATCGCTGATGCAGCGGGACGGGTTTCGTCGCACGACATCCTGAAGCAGTGGGCACCGACGCTCTTGCTGCTCGGCGCGTGGAGCGCGATCGCGGCGGCGATCGCCGGACTCATGCTGGCTGACTGGGGCAGCTACAACCCGCCAACGCTGCTGTGGCACCGACGCATCGGCCTGTTCATCCCGGTGCTTGCTGCGATCGGCTACTGGTTTCGTTCGCGCGCGAATGATGGCCGTCATGATCTCCGGATCCCGTACCGTCTCGCCGGTGCCTCGCTGTTCGCTGCCGTTGTCGTGGGAGGACATCTCGGCGGTACGCTGTCGCGCGGCGATGGATACCTCACGCGCCACCTTCCAAAGGGCATGCGCCAGCTGGCTGCGCTGCCGGACGAGGATGCGCTGACCCGAATCCATGTTGCGAATCCGGAAACGACACCGGTGTACGACTCGCTCATTCAGCCGATTCTCACGTCGCGCTGCGGATCCTGTCACAATGCCGAGCGGAAGAAGGGCGGGCTGATTCTCACCACGGCGGACGGGTTGTTCGCTGGTGGGCGGCAGGGAAAGGTCGTGATGGCCGGGCGCTCGGACGACAGCGAAATCGCGATTCGCCTCGCGCTCCCTCCGGGTCACACGGACGCGATGCCGCCGGACCGACCGATTCCGGTGTCGGAGCTGTCGCTGATTCGGTGGTGGATCGATCAGGGCGCGTCGCGAACGATCCCCCTGTCCGAGATCGCACGGCCCGCATCGATCAGGCGAACCCTCGCGGCGTACGGGCTGGATGACCTGCCGGAAGGAATCTTCGCGCTCCCGGTCGCCGCCGCAGACACACTGGCGCTGCGAATGGCGCGTGCGTCGGGGATCAGTGTGCTGCCACTGGCGGGCGGTGTCGAGTACCTCAGCGTGGACGCGATCAATGCACCGCCAGACTGGGACGTCGGGACGCTGCGTGTACTCGCTCCCTTGGCCGCGAACGTGGCCACGATCGATCTCACACGCACTGCCGCCGGTGACTCAGCGATGATGCTCCTTGGCACAATGCCACATCTCGTGAAACTCCGTCTCGCGGAGACGCAGATCACGGATGCGGGGCTCGAGTCACTGCGATCGCTCCAGTACCTCGAGCAACTCAATCTCGTTGGCACCAGAATCACGGACTCCGGCTTGCGGGCGCTCGAGAGCCTTCCGCGGCTCCGCACCATCCATCTCTGGGGTGCACAGGTCACCCCTGGTGGCGTCGAGCGCCTGCAGCGCGCACTGCCGCGGGCCACGATCACCCGGGATGCACCACCGCTGATCGATCCTGTGCCGCCGGCGAGGGCGAAGAAGTCGGCGGCTCAAGCAGCCGGGGCGCAATGATGATCACGACGCGACGAACGGCAGTGATGCTGACCGGGATTGTTGTGGCCGGCGTGGCGATGCTGCGTGGTCCTGCGATGCTGGCCGCATTCAGCGCACCGGTGGACTTCAACCACGACGTCCGTCCGATCCTCAACCGGAACTGCGTGCAGTGCCACGGCGGCGTACGCCGTCAGGGGGAACTGAGCCTGCTGTTCCGCGACGACGCGCTTGCCCCGGCAAAGTCCGGGAAGCGCGCGATCGTGCCCGGCAATCCCGGCGCGAGCGAACTGATGGCACGGATCACGAATGCCGATCCGCATGACCGCATGCCGAAGGGCCGGTCACCGCTGGCTGCGACAGACGTCGCGACGCTCCGGAAGTGGATTGCGCAGGGCGCGCAGTGGCAGGATCACTGGGCCTTCGTGAAGCCGGTTGCCGCGCCGCTGCCAGCCGTATCCAACCCGCGCTGGCCTCGCACGGGCCTCGATCACTTCGTCCTGGCGCGCCTCGACGCCGAGCAGCTCACACCATCGCGTGAGGCTGACTGCGCCACGCTGGCGCGTCGTGCGAGCATCGACCTGATCGGGCTGCCGCCCACACTTCCGCAGGTTGATGCCGTCTGCGCACAGCCCTCCAGCACCGGATACGAGAAGCTGGTCGACAGCCTGCTCGCGTCGCCGCGTTTCGGCGAACGCTGGGCAACCATGTGGTTGGATGTCGCGCGGTACGCCGATTCCAAGGGATTCGAGACGGACCCTGCACGACCCATGTGGCCATACCGTGATTACGTCATCAAGGCGTTCAACCGTGACCTGCCGTTCGATCAGTTCACCGTCGAGCAGCTTGCCGGTGACCTCCTCCCGCAACCGACCACGGAGCAGCGCATCGCCACCGCGTTTCATCGGAACACGATGACCAACAACGAGGGGGGCACCGACGACGAGGAGTATCGCGTGGCGGCGGTGATCGATCGCGTCAACACCACGTGGGTCGCTTGGCAGGGAACGTCCATCGGTTGCGCGCAGTGCCACGGGCATCCGTACGATCCGATCCGGCATGACGAGTTCTATCGCGCATTCGCGATCTTCAACAACAGCGAGGACTGGGATCAGTACGATGAGTATCCGGTGATCCCGCGGTTCGCCGACGCTGACGCGCAGAGGGGCGCAGCCCTGTTCGACTCACTCGAGACCCTGCGTTCGCACCTGGACAGCGTCGCCAGGCAACCCCGGATGGAGCACGCGCGTCAGCTCTGGGAGCACGAACTGACGATCCCCGCAATTGCCGGTCGCGTCGAGGGCACCTGGCTCAATGAGGTGCGTCGCATCGTCAGCACGCCTGAGGGCGCACGGAATGCCGGACAGCGAGCAATGCTCCGCTGGGTATTCAGCGAAGTGTCGGACCTCCCTGAATTCAAGCGTCGGCGCGACGCACGGGGACGACTGCGTATACGGCTCGCGGCGCTCAAGCCGACGATGATGCCCGTGATGCGGGAACTCCCCGCATCGCGACGGCGCACGACACATATTTTCGAGCGCGGCAACTTCCTCGTCCCGACCGATTCCGTGCAGCCTGGCGCCCCACGGGCGATCGCACCCGCCATCGATCGCAATCAGGCGAACCGGCTTGGATTGGCGAGGGCGCTGGTCAGCCGCGACAATCCGCTGACGGCGCGTGTCACGGTCAACCGATTCTGGGAACAACTCTTTGGTGTCGGGTTC
>JANMNM010000239.1:0-3620 GCA_031373905.1 Gemmatimonadaceae bacterium
CACGCGGCGGCGTCCGAGCCGCCGCGGCACATTCATCACGGATCGGAGTTACCAGTGACTGGCACCTTCTCAGCCGCTCGCCATCACTCGCGCGTGGTCGTCATCGCGACGCTGGCACTGCTCCACGCCTCGGTGCAGACGGCAGTCGCCCAGGCCACCACCCAGCCTCCGTTCCCGGCTGACCCCATGGTCACCGTTCCGGCACTCGGGCCAATCACCACGGCGCGTGGGAGCGAGCTGGCCGAGGTCGTGCAGCGCTTCCAGCTCGACAACAACACCCTCGGCCGTCGATACGATGCCGACGACTCGCCGGATCAGCGGGCGCGCCTGCGCACGTTCTACAGTGCATGGCGCACGCGTGTCCGTGCGCTCGACTTCGATCGACTGTCGCAGGAGGGAAAGATCGACTACGTCCTCCTCGACAATCACCTGCGTTACGAGATCGATCTGGCCGATCGTCAGGAGGTGCGACGCACCGAGGTGATGCCGCTCCTGCCGTTCAGCGACGCGCTGCTTGCACTGCACGACGCGCGGCGTGATCTCGAACCGGTGAATGCGCAGGCCACCGCGAAGATGGTTTCGTCGATCACGCGCCAGATGGATAGCCTGCGTACACTGCTCGAACCTGCGCCGCGCGCCGACAGCGCTGCGGCGCGCGCGCGCGGAGTGCCGCCCCGCGCCTCGCGCACCGTTGCCAATCGCGCCGCCGAGCAGCTGGACCGGATGCGTGGCACGCTCGGCACCTGGTACCGGTTCCACAGTGGCTACGATCCCATGTTCAGCTGGTGGATGAAGGAGCCGTACGGCAAGCTGAACGACGCGATGACGAAATACGCGGCCACGATCCGCGAACGGCTGGTCGGGATTCCGCGCGCGGCGCAGGTCGTGGCGACGGGTCGCGGGGCAGGGAACCAGGCTGCCGATCCGGCGAACGCCAACACCGGTCCGATCATCGGCGATCCGATCGGCGCCGCAGCGCTCGAGATCGATCTGCGTCACGCCATGATTCCCTATACCGCCGAAGAACTCATTGCGATCGCCGAGCGCGAGTACACGTTCAGCCTCAGCGAGATCAGGAAGGCGGCGCGCGAGATGGGATTCGGTGACGACTGGAAAGCGGCGATGGAGAAGGTGAAGGACGCCTACGTCGAACCGGGCAAGCAGCCGGAGATGATCCGCAACCTCGCACGGCAGGCCGAGCAGTTCTTCGATCAGCATGACTGGGTCACCATCCCGCCACTCGCGAAGGAAGACTGGCGCATGGAGATGATGTCGCCGGAGCGGCAACGCCTCAATCCGTTCTTCCTCGGCGGCGACCTGATTCTCGTCAGCTATCCCACGGACGACATGACGGACGAAGAGAAGCGGATGAGCATGCGCGGCAACAACCCGCACTTCTCTCACGCCACGGTGTTTCACGAACTGAATCCCGGACATCACCTGCAGGGATTCATGTCGGCGCGTTACAACGCGCATCGCCGGCTGTTCGCGACACCGTTCTGGAGCGAGGGGAACGCGCTCTACTGGGAGATGTTCCTCTACGATCACGACTTTCATGTCACGCCAGAAGACCGGATCGGTGCACTGTTCTGGCGCATGCATCGCAGCGCGAGAATCATCTTCTCGCTGAACTTTCATCTCGGGAAAATGACGCCCGACCAGGCGATCCAGTTCCTCGTCGATACGGTGAACTTCGAGCGGGCAAACGCCGAGGGCGAGGTGCGTCGCTCTTTCGCCGGCGACTATTCGCCCCTGTATCAGGCTGCGTACATGCTTGGCGGATTGCAGATGCGGGCGATGTACAAGGCCCTCGTGACGACGGGGAAGATGACGGATCGCGCGTTCCACGACGGTGTGCTTCAAGGCGGATCGATGCCGATGGCGATGGTGCGCGCCCGGCTGGCCAACATGCCGCTGACGCGGGAGGGGCCGGTGCCGTGGAAGTTCGCTGACGAGATTCCGGCCTCGAGACCGTTCCCGGTACGACGCTGAACGCGAGTGGTTGCGAAGCCCGCCCGAGGGGCCTCGTGGGGTAGGTAGATTGCTGTGGTTGCCTTCTCCCGTACCCTCTGCTCTTCATGTCGCTGCTTGGCCTGCAGGATGTCACCCTCGCGTTCGGCGGACCGGCGCTCTTGTCACACGCGGATTTCTCCATCGCGCGCGGCGAGCGGGTCTGTCTGCTGGGACGGAACGGCACGGGCAAGAGCACGCTGCTCAAGCTGCTCGACGGGACGTTCGCGCCGGACTCCGGTCGCGTGGTCCGGATCAGCGGGCTGACGGTCGCGCGACTCGAGCAGGAGATTCCGGCCGACGTCGGCGGGAGCACATTCGATGTGGTGGCGGCCGGAGTCGGACCGGCTGGAGAATTGCTGGCGGACTACCATCACGCGAGCCTGAGAATCGCCGAGGATCACAGCGGCAAGGCAATGCGCGAGCTTGAGCGGCTGCATCACGCGCTCGATGCGGCCGATGCATGGCAGGTGCACACGCGTGTCGAGACCGTGCTGCAGCACCTCTCGCTCGACCCGGACATGCCCTTCGCCAGCGCATCGGGCGGCCGCAAGCGTCAGACCCTGCTGGCGCGCGCGCTGGTGCGTCAGCCCGACGTGTTGCTGCTCGACGAACCCACCAACCATCTCGACGTGCAGGCGGTCGAGTGGATGGAGGAGTTCCTCATCGACCGGGGCACGACGCTGGTGTTCGTGACCCACGATCGCGCGTTCCTGCGTCGCGTGGCGACACGGATCGTGGAGCTGGACCGCGGGCGGCTGGTGGACTGGGGCGGCAACTATGACACCTACCTCGCACGGAAGGAGGCGGCGCTCGAGGTCGAGGCGCGCGAGTGGGCCGAGTTCGACCGCAAGCTTGCGCAGGAGGAATTATGGATCCGGACCGGCATCCAGGCGCGTCGCACGAGGAACGAAGGCCGCGTACGAAACCTCGAGGCGTTGCGCGTGCAACGTGGGCAGCGACGGGATCGCCCGGGTACCGTCAGCATGCAGGCGCAGGAGGCCGCGCGCTCCGGACGACTCGTCGTCGAGGCGCGCGATGTGCGCTTCTGCCGTGACGAACGGCCAATCGTCGATCAGTTCTCGACCATCATCACGCGTGGCGATCGCATCGGCCTGATTGGCCCGAACGGTTCCGGCAAGACCACTCTGCTTCGACTGCTGCTCGGCGAACTCGCACCCGACAGCGGCAACATCAAGCTCGGCACCAACCTCGAACTCGCCTACTTCGATCAGATGCGCGAGCAGCTGGATGAGGAGAAAAGCGTGTTCGACACGATAGCCGACGGTGCCGAGTTCGTCGAGATCGGTGGCTCGCAGAAGCATGTGCACGGGTACCTGCAGGAGTTTCTCTTCCCGCCAGCGCGCGCGCGGACACCGGTGCGCGCGCTCTCAGGTGGTGAGCGGAACCGACTGCTGCTCGCACGGCTGTTCACGCGATCATTCAACCTGCTGGTGCTCGATGAGCCGACCAACGATCTCGACATCGAGACGCTGGATCTGCTCGAGGCACTGTTGCTGGAGTATTCCGGCACACTGCTGGTGGTGAGCCATGATCGCGCGTTCCTCGACAACGTGGTGACCGGCACCCTGGTCTTCGAAGGCGCGGGG
>JANMNM010000264.1:0-2075 GCA_031373905.1 Gemmatimonadaceae bacterium
TTGCGGCGCGACCGCTTCTTTCAGTCCCGTGGTGAGCTGCTGCAGGAGTGTGCCGCTGAGCATGCCGTTCACCTGCCACCAGTGGCGCGTCGGTGACAGCATCCGCACCGGCGCCGTGTATCGCACCAGCCCAGCCGGCGGGATGACGATGTTCGTATCGCGATGAATCACGGTGAGGCGAGTCTGCGCTGACAGCGCAAGCCGTTTGAGTGTCAGGCTGCGCGTTCCACCGTTGAAGATGGTCACCGTCACCGTCACCGAGTCACCCGCGGCCACCAGCTGGCGTTCGGCGATCGCATCGATCACCACGCCGGCCGCGCCTGTGAAGGCGTGCACCGCTCGTGCATGGATGGTCGCCAGCACCGTCGCGAGATCACCGCGCAGGCCATTGCAGGTGGACACCGTCGAGACATCCGGGCAGCCGAGTTCGAGGCGTATGGCGTTGTCGGACGTGATGACCGACGAGAGCAGCGACGCGATCGAATCCGGTTCGAGCCGCATGCCGTCGCGTTCGAGCAGGGTCAGTGACGACAGCAACGAGTCGAAGTGCACGACCGCTTCGGCTGGCACGGCCGCGCGGAGGCGTGTCATGGGCGTATTCAGCGCACCGAAGAGCGTCGGTGTATTGCCGACCGTGGTGCTGTCCACGCGCAGCAGGCGCACGGCCGGGCCGAGCGCTGCGCTGGTGGCGGGGCCCTGCGTGCGCTGCAGTCGCGCGATCTCCGATCCCAGTTCGGCAAAGCTGCGCCCTGATTCCCGGTCGAACACACCGACATCAACACGCGTGACTGCACGCGTCGAATCAGCGAGCGTGTCGACTCGCGTATAAAGGCGCGAGACCGTCCACGCTGGCAACCGTGCGGTGCGCCGCGCCGGCATCAGTGTCGTATCCGCCGCGAGAGCGAAGGCCGACGCGAGCAGCGATGCGGTGTACCGCCGACTGGCGTCGGGTTCACGGGCGGTGTCGTTGAGCGCGATGATGACATGCGGCCGGAAGGCGCGGATGATCGACACCACGTCGATCAGCACCAGTTCGCGCGGCCATGCGGCGGCCACCAGCTTCTCATCCGGCGTCGTGCCCAGGTCGAACGCACGGGTGAAGAACTGCCTCGCGCCATCCCGTTCACGCTCGGCCAGCAGTTCCGCCGTACGCACGACGGCCAGCGGGGCGTTCCGTTCTGCGCCGGCGACGTTGCGTCCCGCTTCGCCGCGTGTGAGCGAGAGGAATGCGGTTTCGATGTACTGCCCGCGGCGGAGCCAGACGGTGAGGGCGTTGTCTTCGTCGTCGGGGCGGGTGCCGACGATCAGGACACGGGTTGATGTACCGAGGTGCGCGGCGTCGGTGCGCCAGGATTGGGCGGGGGTGGGGTGTGGGGTGGTGAGGGTCAGCAGTGCGGCCAGCGCGACGGTGCGGAGGCGTTGCGTGAGCGGGTGGGGCGAGTGACGATCGTGGTGCAGGGTGATGTCGAAGGGAGCGCTCGGTTTCATCATCGGCATCGTGGGGCAGCGGCGCGGTGGCAGTCCGGTGACAGTGCACTCATTGCCGGAAAATGATGACTGCGCGATGAATCGGTGACACTCACTGGGGGACGGCCATGTACCGTGGAGGGCATGTCGGTCCATCGTCCCCCTCTCGCTGACCACCCATGTCCCGGCTCGCGCGGCTCGTCATCCCCGGACTGGCGCATCACGTCACGCAGCGCGGCAACGGGCGGCAGCAGGTGTTCTTCTCCGACGCCGACTATGCGCGGTATCTTCGTCTGCTCACGGCGTCATGCGCCGCGACGCGCGTGGCGTGCCTGGCGTACTGCCTGATGCCGAATCACGTGCACCTGATTCTCGTGCCGGCCACCGAGGACGGCCTGCGGCGGTGCTTGTGCGTGGTACATCGCGCGTATGCGGGCGCGCTCAACCGGCGGCGCGCGACGAGCGGTCACTTCTGGCAGGGGCGCTACGGATCCGTCGCCATGGACGAGGCGCATCTCTACGAAGCCCTGCGCTACGTGCTGCTCAATCCCGTCCGGGCGCGCCTGGTGGACACGGCCGCGGCGTGGCGCTGGTCCAGCGCGCGCGCC
>JANMNM010000269.1:0-4233 GCA_031373905.1 Gemmatimonadaceae bacterium
AACGCGGCCAAGCAGCCTGCACGCCCTGCGCGCGAACATCGCCCTGCTGCGCGTCTCGGCCAAGTGCCGCGTGTACAAGAAGGACGCGGTGCAGTTTGCCGAAGCGCTCACGGAACAACGATGGGACATTGCGTTCGCTGACCCGCCCTACGACTCACGCATGCTGGATCGTGTCGTGACGGCGTGGCATGCGACGAAGTTCTCGCGGATTCTCGCCTGCGAACACACACGCGAGCACGACATCCCGCTTGGCGCGTATCGCACGGCGATCGAAGACACGGCGATCACGATCTACCGCGCGTAGCTCGCGCGCGCTGACGACGCTGGCGCGCGTTCGAGCCGGCGGGCCACGTGGAGCAGGCGCACCTGCGGCTGCTCCACGCGCCGGTCGCGATGTTACGCCATCTTCGCCTTGAGGCGACGGTCGATGGCATCGAGGAAGTCCTCGGTGGACAGGTATGGCGAGTTCCTGCTGATGAGGATCGCAAGGTCCTTGGTCATTTCACCCGATTCCACCGCCTCGATGCATACGGCCTCGAGCGCGTTCGCGAAATCGACGACGGCCGGCGTGCCATCGAGCTTGCCGCGATGCGCCAGACCGCGCGTCCAGGCGAAGATGGACGCGATGGGGTTCGTGGATGTCTTGTTGCCCTTCTGATGTTCGCGATAGTGGCGCGTGACGGTGCCGTGCGCTGCTTCCGCCTCCATCGTCTTGCCATCGGGGGTCAGCAGCACGCTGGTCATCAGGCCCAGCGAGCCGAACCCCTGCGCGACGATGTCTGACTGCACGTCACCATCGTAGTTCTTGCAGGCCCAGACATATCCGCCCTCCCACTTGAGCGCGGAGGCCACCATGTCGTCGATGAGGCGATGCTCGTAGGTCAGCCCCTTCGCATCGAAATCCTTCCTGAACTCGTCCTGGAACACCTGTTCGAAGATGTCCTTGAACGCCCCGTCGTACGCCTTGAGGATCGTGTTCTTCGTGCTGAGGTACACGGGGTAGTTGCGCTGCAGCCCATACGTCAGGCTGGCGCGGGCAAAGTCACGGATCGAGTCGTTGAAATTGTACATCCCCATCCCCACGCCACCATCAGCGCCGAACTTGACGACCTCGAATTCCATCGGCGCGCTGCCATCGGCCGGTGTGTAGGTCATCGTCAGCGTGCCGGGACCATTGACCTTGAAGTCGGTCGCCTTGTACTGGTCGCCATGTGCATGACGTCCCACGACAATCGGCTTCGTCCAGCCCGGCACGAGGCGCGGGATGTTCTTCATGATGATCGGCTCACGGAAGATCACGCCGCCGAGGATGTTGCGGATGGTGCCATTCGGGCTCTTCCACATCTTCTTCAGCCCGAACTCCTTCACGCGATCTTCGTCAGGCGTGATCGTGGCACACTTGACGGCGACGCCGTGTTTCTTCGCGGCCATGGCGGAGTCGATCGTCACCTGGTCACCCGTCGCGTCGCGGTGTTCGATGCCAAGATCGTAGTAGTCGAGCTGCACATCGAGGTACGGCAGGATGAGCTTGTCCTTGATGAACTGCCAGATGATGCGTGTCATCTCGTCGCCGTCCATTTCGACGACGGGGTTCACCACTGTGATCTTGGCCATGACGCGGTCCGGAGCGTGAGTCGGGCACGCCACGCGACGCGTGGCGGTGAGTGATCTGCGGTCGGATTCTAGTCGAATGTCACGACGAGGGCCAACGGTTGAGCCTGGCAGACTGAGCCCTGCACGACCGAATGTGCCGCAGCGCGGCGTGACCGACATCGTGACATGATCTCGTCACGCGTCGTGACGACTCTGTCACGCCATTGCCACGTATCGAACACGGCGCCTCAGTGCGCGAGCGCAGCGCGCAGGTTGTCATGACGCCGCCGTGCGGCTCGTGACAGAAGCGGGAGTTCACGCTGCCATCGCTGAGGTGGAGCGCCGCCGACGGTCACGGCCACGTGCCCCATCGCTCGCCACCACACAACTCCGCCCCGCTGATGAAGCCGATCGTCACTCTCCTCGTCGCCGGCGCGATCGCGACGGCACCACTGCTCCGCGCGCAGACCGTCAGCAACGCACAGTTCGTGAACGGTATTGCCGTCGCCGGCAACACGCTCGACCAGTCCGCAGGATCCGTGTTCGACCGTCGCGTCGGGATGTTCTCCGGCCTGTTCTACGATCCGCTGCGCGGCGAGTGGTGGGGTGTCTCGGACCGCGGCCCGGGCGGCGGTACACTCCCATACGAAACGCGCGTGCAGCGTTTCTCACTCGATGTCGACCTCACGAATGGCCGGATCAGCAACTTCCAGATCAAGGCGACGATCAAGTTCACCAGTGGCGGCGTGGCGCTGAACGGCCTTGCCCCGAATCCGGTCTCGACGCTCGGTCGCGCTTTTGACCCGGAGGGCATCGCCATCAATCCAGTCAACGGCAACATCCTGATTTCCGACGAGTACGGCCCGTCACTCGTGGAATTCAATCGCAGCGGTGTCGAAGTGCGCCGGTTCACGCCCCCCGCGAACATCCTCCCTCGCAACGCGGCCACCGGGACGCCGAACTTCGCGTCCGATGCCGGCAATACCGCGGGTCGCGCCTCGAATCGCGGTTTCGAGGGGCTGGCGATCAGCCCTGACGGCCGATTCGCATACGCAACGCTGCAGAGCGCGATGCTCGACGAGCGCGGCAGCGCCGGGCAGTTCACGCGAATCATCAAGTACGACATGGCGACCGGTCAGGCCGTCGGGCAGTTCGCCTATCGCTTCGAGACGACGGGCGCAGGGCGCGGCGTGTCCGAGATCGTGGCGCTTGGCAACGACAAATTCCTGATCCTCGAACGGAACAACCGTGGCGTCGGCATCGGCGCCACCTTCGCGACCGCGGACAAGTCGGTGTTCCAGATCGACCTCAGCGGCGCAACGGATATCTCAGGGATCTCGATCACGGGCGGCACGTTGCCGGCCGGCGTGACGGCAGTTGCAAAAAGCGCGCAGGTCATCGATCTGGACGCGAACACGCTCGAGGCGCTCGGGTTCAAGTCGCCAGAGAAGTGGGAAGGGCTCGCGATCGGTCCGCGCCTGAACTCCGGCAAGTATCTGATTCTCGCCGGCAGTGACAACGACTACAGTGTGACGCAGAACGGCACGGGCACGCAGTTCGACGTCTGGCTCAACTTCCTCGACGCGGACCCGTACGCGAGCTCGCTGCAGTGCCCGATAGGGCTGGTGACCGGCTGTGTCCGCACCTCGAATGGTGCCGCGGCGGACCTCACGTCTGCCTACGGCTTGCTGCCGGGTGTATTGCACGCGTATTCGGCCGACATTGCAGGATATGTCGGTGTCGTGCCGGAGCCGGAGACGATTGCGCTGTTGGCCTTCGGGCTGGCGGTGGTGGGTCTTGTGTCGTCGGGTCGCCGTCGCGTGTAATGCGCTGCCGGGGCGATGGCTGAAGACACGGGCGCGGGTGCCATTCAGGCATCCGCGCCCGTTCCCGTTTGCACCGCGTCAGGCCTCGCTACCAGGTGGGGCGCGTGCTGATGCCGCCATCCACGAGAAGATCGGCACCGGTGATCCACCGTGACGCGGGCGACGCGAGAAACAGCACCGCGTCTGCCACATCCTCTGGCTGTCCCAGTCGCTCGAGCGGGACAACGCTGGTCCATCGCGCGACGCCCGGCGGCCAGTCTTCTGCGAGGCCCGGACGATCGATCAATCCGGGTGACACCGAGTTCACGCGGATGCCGTTCCTGCCGTATTCCAGCGCCGCCGACCGCGTGAACATCAGCTGCCCCGCTTTCGACGTCGCATAGTGCCCGTGTCCCGCGGCGGGTGAGTGTCCCTCGATCGATACCACGTTCACGATCGCCCCCGACGCACCACGTGCAATCATCGCGCTGGCCGCCAGCCGCGTGCAGAGGAACATGCCATCGAGATTCGTTGCCATCATCGACTGCCATGTCGTCAGCGGCATCTCCGCCAGGCCGGCCACACCCTGGTCCGCAGCGTTGTTGACGAGGATGTCCACTGGGCCGAGCGACGCAGCAACACTGGAAAACACCGCCGCGCAGGATGATTCGCTCGCGATGTCCGCGCCCACGGCGACCGCGGTTCCGCCAGCCTTTTCAATCGCCGAAACGACAGCAGTGGCATTCGACTCGTTACGGTGAAAGTGCACCGCGACCTTCGCACCGGCGTCACTCAGGCGTCGTGCGATCACCTGCCCGATGCCGCCCGACGCGCC
>JANMNM010000316.1:0-3835 GCA_031373905.1 Gemmatimonadaceae bacterium
TCGCAGCACATCGCCGGGTCGAAGACGGCGACGGTGCCGGTCATCGGGAACTCGGCGGCGACGGGTGCCTCGACCATCTCGGTGGTGGAACTCTGAACGTGCAGTGCACGAGCCATGACGAACCTCACTGGGGAGAGACGGACACCGGTCACGCGAGCGTCACGGGACGCATGACGGAATTGACAGATCATATGCGTTCAAGCAAGTTGCATGCGGTTAGGCAAATATGAAAGCCCTCGTTTCCCCGACACGCTCACACTCGTGACCGCCTGCGCCCTGCCCGACATCGGTACGCCTGACGACGCCGCCGTCGACATCACGGACCTCGACGCACTCTTCAAGGGCTTCGCGGACCCCACACGGCTCCGGGTCATGAACCTGCTCGTCGCGGGCGAGCTCTGCGTGTGCGACATCGTGGAGATCCTGACCCTGCCGCAGCCGGCTGTGTCCCGGCACCTGGCGTACTTGCGACGCATGGGCCTCGTCGACGCGACACGCGAGTGGAAGTTCGCGCACTACCGACTCGCGGAGCCGCGCAACGCGGTCCATCGCAACCTGATGAACTGTGTGCGGTCGTGTTTCACCGGCGTCACGAGCCTCGACACCGAGCGTGCGCGTGCCGTGGCGCGCGTCGCCGAGCGGACTTCCGCGCCCTGCTGATGTTCCGGCGCTGCGACGTCGCCCTCGTGCACGTCAGCGGCGCGACGCCCCTCTCCATACCCAATCCGTTGTCATGAGCGTTTCCGCAACCGCCCGCGCACCGCTGCCGCCACGCGGCACTCCGTCCGACGTCGACGCGCCGATTCTGCAGCGCCTCTCGACGCTCGACCGGTTCCTGCCGCTCTGGATCTTCGCCGCGATGGCGCTCGGCCTGCTGCTCGGCCGCATCAACCCAGACCTCGGGACCACGCTCGACCGCGTGCAGCTCAACGGCGTCTCGGTGCCGATTGCGATTGGTCTGCTGTGGATGATGTATCCCGTGCTCGCGAAGGTGAAATACGAAACCATCGGCGCGCACATCCGCGACACGAAGCTGCTCGGCACGTCGCTGCTCCTGAATTGGGTGATCGGCCCGCTGCTCATGCTCGGCCTGGCGTGGATCTTCCTGCCCGACCTGCCCGCGTATCGCAATGGCCTCGTGTTGATCGGACTCGCGCGCTGCATCGCGATGGTGCTGATCTGGAATTCGCTCGCGTGCGGGTCCGGCGAACTCGCCGCGGTGCTTGTTGCACTCAACTCCGTCTTCCAGATCCTCACCTACTCGGTGCTGGGCTATCTCTTCCTGACGGTCATCCCGGGGTGGTTCGGGGCGGACACCGCAACGCTCAACATTTCGATGGGCCAGATCGCGACCAGCGTCGCCATCTTCCTCGGTGTGCCGCTGATTGCGGGGTACCTCACGCGCACGCTGCTGGTCAAGGCGAAGGGCACCGCGTGGTATGACGGCGCCTTCATGCCGAAGTTCGGCCCCACGGCGCTGCTTGGCCTGCTCTACACCATCGTGCTCATGTTCGCGATGCAGGGCAATCGGATCGTGACCCAGCCGCTGGATGTCGTCCGCATTGCGATTCCGATGTTGGTCTACTTCGGCGTGATGTTCGGGCTCGCGTTCTGGCTCTCGCTGCGGCTCGGCTTCAATTACGAGACAACCGCATCGCTGTCGTTCACGGCCGCCGGCAACAATTTCGAGCTCGCCATCGCGGTGGCCGTCGCGACGTTCGGGATCACATCGGGTGAAGCGCTTGCGGCCGTCATCGGGCCGCTGATCGAGGTGCCGGCGCTGGTCGGCCTCGTCTACGCGTCGCTGTGGGCACGCCGGAAGTATTTCCCATCACAATCCACGGCAGCAGACCGGAGCGCGGTATGAGTCACGACAGCGTGTCAGCCGACGCGCGCGCGGAGCGCGTCGTCATCATCGGTTCAGGGCCAGCCGCATGGACCGCGGCGATCTACGCCGCGCGCGCCAACCTGAGCCCCATCGTCTTCGAGGGTGAAGCGATTGGCGCCGAGTTGCCAGGTGGGCAGCTGATGCTCACGACGGACATCGAGAACTTCCCAGGATTCACCGACGCGATCAGCGGTCCGGACCTGATGGACCGCATGCGCGCTCAAGCCGTGCAGCATGGCGCGCGTGTGGTGACCGAGCGCATCGTGCGTGCGGACCTTGCGGCGAGCCCGTTCACGATTGTGCCGAGTACGAGTGATCCGCTGCGCGCGCACGCCGTGATCGTGGCGACCGGTGCGGCGGCGATGTGGCTCGGTCTCGAGAACGAACTGCGACTCGCCACGTCAGGCGGCGGCGTCTCCGCATGCGCCATCTGCGATGGTGCGCTCCCCTTCTATCGCAACAAGGTACTCGCCGTCGTCGGCGGCGGTGACACCGCGATGGAAGAGGCGATGTACCTGACCAAGTTCGCATCAGAGATTGTAGTCATTCATCGGCGTGACACATTCCGCGCGTCCAAGGTGATGGCGAACCGCGTGCTCACGCATCCGAAGATTCGCGTGCTCTGGAACACACAGGTCACCGACGTGCTCGGCGACGATGTCATCAGTGGCGTGACCCTCACCGACACGCAGACCGGCGTGACGTCGACGCTGCCGGTGGACGGGCTGTTCCTCGCCATCGGCCACAAGCCGAACACGGCGTTCCTCGACGGACAACTCGCGCTGACGTCGCAGGGATACATCCAGGTCACTCCCGGTCGCACAGACACGAGCGTGCCCGGCGTGTTTGGCGCGGGTGACGTGATCGATGACGTGTACCGGCAGGCCATTACGTCGGCAGGCACTGGCTGCATGGCCGCACTCGAGGCCGAGCGCTGGTTGGCGCACCACGGCATCGGTGAAACGCCGCTGCCCGATCCGGCGCTCCGTGTGCTCGTCCTCTGCACGCGCAACTCGGCGCGCAGCCAGATGGCGGAGGCGCTCTTCAAGAGCATCGGTGGTGATCGCGTGATTGCCGCCAGCGCCGGCTCCGACCCCGGCCCGGGCGTGCATCCGTTGGCAGTTGAAGCGCTCGCAGAGCTGGGCATCGACTGGCGCGGCAAGCCGGCACAAGGCATTGCCGCTTTGCAGGACGATCCGTGGGACGCCGTCATCACCGTCTGCGACGCCGCGCGCGATGCGTGCCCGTACATGCCAACCGCCGGCCTGACTGCGCACTGGGGCCTGGAAGATCCCGCCGCCGCGCACGGTGATCATGCCGCACAACTGCAGGCGTTCCGAGTTGCGCGCGACATCCTGCACGAGGCGATCACGGCGTTCTTCGCGACCGTAGACCGCGCACGCGCCACGCCGGCGGGGCTCGATCTGCGTGAGGCACTGAGCGCTGGCGGCGCCGTCATCGAGTCTTCGACAGTTCCATCATCTGCCACGACATCAGCCTGAGGCTGTCATGCGCTACGCGCTCATTTCCGATATTCACGCGAACCTGCACGCACTGGACGCTATCCTCGCCGACATCGACGCACGCGGCGACACGGATGCGATCTACCACCTCGGGGATCTCGTGGGGTATTCGTCGAATCCGAACGAGGTCGTGCAGCGGCTGACCGCGCGCGGTATCACTGGCATCGCCGGGAACTACGACTCGACGGTCGCGACGGACTACAAGCATTGCGGTTGCAAGAGCGAGACGCCGCGGCAGGAGGAGCTGGCGCACATCAGCTACGAGTACACGCGCGGCGCCGTGACGCCGGCGACGAAGCGTGCGCTCGGCGCGCTGCCGTTCTCGATGGACATTCGCCCCAATGGCGGGCATGCTGGCGGACCGCGCCTGGTGTTGGTACACGGCACACCGACGCTCAACACACTGTACTGGACCGAGGACCGC
>JANMNM010000085.1:0-13674 GCA_031373905.1 Gemmatimonadaceae bacterium
GGCTCAGTCGAGGATGTCACTGACCGTCGGGCCCAGGACATTCGATTGCACCAGCGGGAGCAATTGCTCAACCGCACCGGGGCGCTCGCCCAGGTTGGCGGATGGGAACTGGATCTGCTCACCGGCGAGCTGGAATGGTCAGAACAGACGTGCCACATCCATGGCGTGGCTCCGGGCTATCGCCCGCGCCTTGTCGAGGCCATCGAGTTCTACGCTCCTGAGGCCAGGGCCGCCATCGAATCGGCGGTCGAGGAGTGCATAGCGCATGGCACTGGATGGGATCTCAAGCTCCCCTTCATCCAGGCCAATGGCACGCGAATCTGGGTTCGCGCCGTCGGCCAGGCGGAGTGCCACGAAGGCAAGCCGGTTCGACTTTTTGGCGCATTTCAGGACATTACCCAGCTCGTCGAGCAGCACCGTGCCATCGAGGTGACGCGCAACCGAATGGCGCTGGCGACGGACAGCGGCGGCATCGGCGTCTGGGAATTCGACGTCGCGGAGGGAACGGTGATCTGGGATGAGTGGATGTTTCGGCTGTATGGTGAGCCGGGTTCCACTGACCTCGCCCCCCACGACGTGTGGGCGAGTCACCTGCACCCCGGCGACCGCGCAGTCACGGAAAAGGCGTTTTCCGACGCGATCGCCGGCACACGCGAGTTCGACACGGAGTTCCGCATCATCCGGGGCGATGGCTCGCTCCGGCACCTCCGGGCAACCGCCAGCGTCACCCGGGACGAGTCGGGTGCTGCCCTCCGGCTGGTCGGCGTGAACTGGGACGTCACTGCGATACGCCAGATGGCGGCCGATTTCTCCGATCAGCACGAGCTCCTGCGCGTCACGCTCAATTCGATCGCCGATGCGGTGATCACGACCGACGCCACCGGCGCAATCACGTGGATGAATCCGGTCGCGGAGCGCATCACGGGTTGGCGCTGCGACGCCGCGTGCGGCAACCACGTCAGCGAGGTGTTCCGCATCGTGGACGAGGAGTCCGGCCTGACGGCGGAACGATTGCTCGAGACCCGCCACAGCCTCGACGCGGAAACGCCGCTCGTCGCGCGCATGGTGCTCACCTCTCGCGACGGTGTCGACTACGCGATCGAGGAGTCCACGGCTCCGATCCGGAACGCGCAGGGCGACGTGCTTGGCCTGGTGCTGGTCTTCCGTGACGTCACCGAACAACGTCGCCTGGCTCGCGAGATGAGCCATCGAGCGAGCCACGACGCGCTGACCGGCCTGCTCAACCGCGCCGAGTTCGAGGCACGTCTCCAGCGCACGTTGAATGCAGCGCACGCGGATGGCTCCGAGCACGCGCTGCTGTTCATCGATCTTGACCAGTTCAAGCTGGTGAATGACTCGTGCGGTCACGCAGTCGGCGATCGACTCCTGCTGCAGGTCGCTGACCTTCTTCAGGAGACGGTGCGCACGAACGACGTGTTGGCGCGGATTGGCGGCGACGAGTTCGCGGTGATTCTCGAACGCTGCAGCGTTGAGCACGCGCGCCGCGTGGCACAGCAGATCTGCGATCGCATGAACTGCTTTCGGTTCGTGCACGACGATCGACGCTTCCGGATTGGAACCAGCATCGGCCTGGCCCCGGTGGACCGCAGGTGGGCCACCCTCGCCGGCGTGATGCAGGCGGCTGACACCTCCTGCTATGCGGCCAAGGATGCGGGACGCAACCGTGTCCACATCTGGTCCGACTCCGACGCCGACATGACAGCCAGGAATGGTGAGATCCAGTGGGCCTCTCGACTGGAGCAGGCACTGGACTATGACGAGTTCGTCCTCGATGCCCAGTCGATCGACTGTCTCACCACAGCCTCATCCGGCCTTCACGCTGAAGTGCTGCTCCGCCTTCCGGCTGCCGACGGTACGCTGATTCCGCCGGGCTCTTTTCTTCCGGCGGCCGAGCGCTTCCACCTCGCAACGCGCATCGATCGATGGGTGCTCCGCAGGGTGATCGAGTCACTCGCCCAGTTGCCAGACCTCACGCGCGTGGACCGTCTCTGCGTCAACCTCTCGGGGCAGTCCGTCGGTGACAGTGCGTTTCACCACCACGCAATCGATGCGCTGACTGAAGCCGGCGAGGCGGTGTGTCAGCGGATTGTCCTCGAGATCACCGAGACATCAGCCGTCACGAACATGACGGATGCCGCCCGCTTCATCGAACGGGTCCGATCGCTTGGCGTGCGTATCGCGCTCGACGATTTCGGCTCGGGCGCATCCTCGTTCGGGTACCTGAAGACGTTGAAGGTCGACCTGCTGAAGATTGACGGCCAGTTCATCTCGTCGCTCCTCGACGATCCGCTCGCCGACGCCGCTGTCCGCTGTTTCGTCGATGTTGCGCGGGTGGTTGGCGTGCAGACGGTGGCCGAGTTCGTCGACCGGGATGAAATTCTTCAGCGCGTCCGCGACATCGGGATCGATTTTGCCCAGGGGTTCCTGCTGCATCAACCAGAACCGCTTGAACAGGTCCTGGCGCGCCTTGTGCGCGCGCCGCAGCCGCCAGGGGAACGCATGAACCCGCTCAGCCGGCCCTGCTCTCGCGCCCCCGCTGCCAGCTCCATCGCCGACGCGATCGCCTCCCTGCCCTAGTGTGGTGTCCCGTCGTGGGCGCTCGCCTACCCCTTCGTTCTGCAGCACTGCGCCGGGCGCGCGCGTAGAGCGCCTGTAGCCGGTGATTGCACGAGGCGGTCAGCGGCGAATCCAACTCCAGTGACATGGCAGCTCGTGCGGCACGATTGACAACGCTGCTCAACGCGTCTTCCCGACGTCGATGGACTGGCGCGTTGGTGGGGATGGCGTTCAGCTCAGTCATGTCGGCGCAATCCGTTCCTGCGCGCGAACCATCCGCCAACGTGTCTCCACCCGTCCTGCGCGTCGGCGCTCGCACCGGAGCCATCCGGCTCGACGGGCGCCTGGACGAACTCGCGTGGGCCAACGCGGACTCCATCAGCGACCTGACACAGATCGAGCCCGTGCAGGGCGCGACACCCGCTGGTCGCACGGTGGTTCGTGTTCTCGCTGGCCCGGATGACATCATCATCGGCATCCGCGCCGACGATTCACAACCTGATGGTCTCGTGAACTTCGCACGTGATCGTGACGCCTCACTGACCAACGAAGACCACATCAAGATCGTGCTCGACACGTACCTCGACGGGCGTTCCGGTTACGTGTTTGCGGTGAACCCGAACGGCGCGCGATACGATGCGCTGGTGTCCGGACAAGGTGAGAGCGAGAACGCGAACTGGGACGCCATCTGGGAAGCAGCGACCGCGCGCACGGCGGAGGGCTGGTCGGCGGAGATCCGGATCCCGGCGCGCAGCCTGCTCTTCCGCGCAGGCCTCGACACCTGGGGTTTCAATGTGCAGCGCCGCGCACAACGGGCGCTCGAGACGGATCGCTGGGCGAGCCCCGTCCGCAACTACAAGGTCACGCAGACGTTTCGCGCCGGTCGGCTGACCGGAATCCCGGCATTCGCACTCGGCGTGGGGCTCAGTGTGCGCCCATCGATCGTGTCCGGCTACGGCATCGCGGCACCGCACGCGGCCGCCGTCGGCAGGGGTGCCGTGAGCCTCGACGCAACGCAGTTGCTTGGTGCAAACACGCTGGCGTCGCTGACGGTGAACACGGATTTTGCCGAGACCGAGGTGGACACCCGCCGCACCAACCTGACGCGTTTTCCGCTCTTCTTCCCGGAAAAACGCACGTTCTTCCTGCAGGGCGCCGACATCTTCGACTTCGGCATCGGTCTCGGCGACAACGTACGGCCGTTCTTCAGTCGACGCATCGGGCTGCTGAATGGCACGGCCGTTCCGATCAGGGTTGGCGGCAAGGTCAGCGGCCGTGCAGGCGCAACGAACTACGGCGCGCTGGTCGTGCGCACCGGCGAAGTCGCGGCACTCAGCAACGACTCGTTGTCGACGGCCACGACGATGGGTGTGCTGCGGCTGAGGCGGAACATATTGCGCGAGTCGACCGTCGGCATGATCGCCACGTACGGCGATCCGCAGGGCCGTTCCGGAAGCTGGACGAGCGGGCTCGATGCGACCTACCAGACATCCCGGTTCGGCGGGAACAAGAACCTGCTCATTGGCGCGTGGGGGCTCGCGACCGCGCGACCGGGACTCACGGGTGACAGGACGGCCTACGGCGCAACGATCGACTACCCGAATGACCTCTGGGACCTGAACGCCACGTACAAGAGTCTTGGCAGCGGATTTGACCCGACGCTGGGATTCGTGCCGCGACCGGATGTGCGGATCATGAACCTCAGCGCGGTCTATCAGCCGCGGCCAACGCGGCCGATTGCCGGCCTGCGCGTGCGACAGATGCTCAACGAGTTCTTCGGCACCCTGGTCACCGGCCAGGACAACCGCTGGCAGAGTTACCGGGCGTTCTTCGCGCCGATCAACTGGCGACTCGAAAGTGGAGACCGGTTCGAGGCGAACGTCGTCCCGACGGGAGAGCGACTGCTGGTTCCCTTCAGGATTGCCGACGGCGTGACGATTCCCGCCGGTTCCTACCACTGGAATCGGTACCGTCTCGAGGGCGGCCTGGGTGCGAAGCGTCGCCTCAGTGGTCAGGGCTCGTGGTGGTTCGGCGATTTCTACACCGGGCGACTGCATGAGCTGAGCCTGACCGCGGCGTGGAAGCCGACGTCGCTGTTCATCATGGAACTGAGTGCAACGCGCAACGCTGGACGCCTTCCGCAGGGAAATTTCACGCAGGACCTGATCGGTACCCGTGTGCGAGTGAACGTCTCTCCCGACCTGCAGGTGAACAGCTACGTCCAGTACGACAACGAGTCAGATTCGTTCGGGACGAATACCCGGCTGCGGTGGACGTTCTCGCCGCTGGGTGATCTCTTCGTGGTCTACAACCACAACCTGCGCCACGACATCGACCCGCAGACCGGGCTGCCACAGACGGGCGTCGTGACGGATCCAACACAGCGACTGGCCACAAGATGGGGGTTTGCGTCGAGCCAGTTGATCGTGAAACTCCAGTACGCGCTGCGCCGCTGACTCACGGGCCCGATGACTCACTGGCGTCGGCGCCAGCAGTCGGTAATTTCCCCGGCATGCCATCGCGTTCGAACGACAAGCCCGCACCGCGCCCCACATCGGCGACCCGCGCGGGCGCATCACGCCGCAGGCGCAGCGGACAGGGCGACTCTGCGCTCACCTCGATGCCCACCGGGCGCGCCGCGTACGCCGACACCCGAGCCTGGCTGGTCAAGCAGCACGGGCTCACATGCGCGTACTGTGCCAAGCGCGAGACCACGCGCCACATCACGCTCGACCACGTGGCACCGCGTCGTGGCATGACGGCGTACGACCGGCGCGACAACCTCGTCCTGTGTTGCCTGGCCTGCAACATCGCGAAGGCGGACAAGACGACCATGGCGTGGCTGCTGGCGAAGCGAAGCCGCGCAGTGAATCTGGTGCGGTTCGGCAGTCATCTCAGCCAGCTGCTGGTGGAGATGGCGCACGATCTGGCCGGACCGGAAGGCGTGGCCCTCGCGGCAAAACTGTCTGACCCGGACTATCCCTACGCGGACTGAGTGACCGGCGCGAGCGCTATCGCCGCGACGCCTCGTCGAACACGGCGCGAACGAAGCGCTCATGTCCGCCCGGCCACTCCTTCTCGTACTCCGCACTCAGTTTCATCGCGAGCACCTGCTCGATCGTCCGGCCCGCCAGCACCTCTCGCGTCACACGTTCGCGCACGGTGGACACGGCATCACGCCACGCCCTGAGCCGGTCGCGATCCGTCACCTGGCCGTGACCCGGCACGATGCGCGTCTGCGCGTTCGTCATCGCGTAGACCTGATCTGCCGCGCTGATGATTCCGGCCGAGTTCCCGCCGCTGGATCGATCGATGAAGGGGAGGCCCGTGTTGTTGAACACGTCACCCATGTGCACCACGTTCGCCTTGAGGAACTGCACGATGGCGTCGCCGTCAGTGTGCGCCGGGCTGACATGCGTGATCGCGATCGAATCACCGTTCAGATGAAACGTCACGGCCTCGGTGAACGTCACCACCGGCAGGGCGGCGCGCGGCGCAGCTGGCACCCGCTGGTTGAGTGCCGCCATGAACTGCTCCGTGGACATGCGCTTGCGGACGTTGTCATGCCCCACGATGAGCGCGCCGGCGTTGCCGAAGTTCTCATTGCCTCCGGCGTGGTCGCCGTGCCAGTGCGTGTTGATCACATACTTCACCGGCTTGTCGGTGAAGGTGCGGATGGCCGCCACGATCTTCGGCGTCAGTGGGGCGAACTGGTCATCGATGATAAAGGTGCCGTCCGCGCCGCTGGACACACCGATGTTGCCACCGGCTCCGAAGAGCACGTGCAGGCCCGGTGACAGCTGGACGGCACGCACCTGGACGGTGTCATAGTTCACCTGCGCAGCCAGCGCGCTGGAACAGCCGAGGAATGCGAGGACGGCGAGAGAACGCATGGGAACCTTCGCGGAGGGTGGATACTGACGAGACTCGCCCGGCAGTGCTGGGGCAAACGTGTGGTTACGATCGGGCGCGGATTTCCTGAAATTCAGCACGGCGCCGCAGCGTCCAGGGTCTGCGCGGTCGCCCCGGGATTCCGCCGCCGCATCCCACAGTGTAATCTGGCCCTTCGCGCGCGGGTTCGCGGTGGCGCGCCGGGAGCCCGGCATGGCTGGGCCAAGCCCGGTCCCGCCCCGGCACGGTACGTTGCCCGCAGCCGTCTGGCGTCGTCGGCCGGTGGCGAGTCCCGCGTCTGCGAACTGAATCGCTGCCTGCGTGATACACTGTCGGTCCCGTCGCGCGATCCTCCTGACTTTGGGCATATGCCTCAGTTCATCCGCAACCTCGTGTCTGCAGCCACGGTCGCCACGACGGTCACCGTGACAGTTTTCCCGACTGCCGCAGCGGCGCAGACAGACTCGGTATCGGCGCCGGCAGCGTCACCGACGGCGACCGCCATAGCCACAGCCCTGCCGGCACCCGAAACACCAGTCTTCACGACCATCGTGCGGACGTCGCCGCTCGCGAATCTCCCGCGCATGATCATTGGTTCGATGACAGCGGCGGGTATCACGCAGGCACTCGGCGCACCCATGGGCTGGAGCCGCACCTGGGGCGGCTACGCACGACGAGTCGGCGACCAGGCGGGCTTCATCGCCATCGAGGAAACGGTGCGACTGTCGCTCGGTACGACGGTCGACTGGGTGCCGAACGTGCAACCCTGCGCGGGACGCGCGAGCAGCGCGAAGTGGCACCACCTGCTGCCGCGACTGGGGTGCGCCGCGCGTGAAGCGGTCCTGCTTCGCACACCTGAGGGCCGGCCGCGTCCGAACTTCCCGCTGGTGATCGGCCTTGCCAGCGCGTCTGCGGCCTCAGCGACATGGCGTCCTGATACCCGCGGCGCATCCGATGGGATTCTGTTCGCCGTGTCCAGGACCGCGTTTGCACTGGGCGGAACGGTCATCTCGCATCTGATCAGCGACTGGCGCGCTGACCGTCCATAGTGGTTTGTGCGGCGGACGCGCGACCGAATACCCGTCAGAAGAAATCGTTTCGTCTGTCGTACGGAACGAACTCGCCGAGCACACAGTATCGCCCCAGCACCCGCAGGCAGTTGGCCCAGCAAAACGAGGACTCCCGCATGTGCTGTGTTGCCCTGTGCCAGCCACGGTGATAGAAATGCACCCGCGTCGCATCGCCCTCGACTGAGAGGAGTGCGCCAACCCGGGTGCCAAGCCAGTCGGGCATTGGTGTCGTATCGGTCATTTCCCACTCGATCACACTTCGCTCCCGAAACCTGCGCGCGAAACCTGCCCACTGATGGAGCTCGTCGAACCCGAACGCGAACCGCCCCCCTGGACGTGCATCCGCGCTGGCGGTTTTCGTCCACCACGCGTTCAGGCCGTCTGCAGTCGCAAAACAGTTCCAGACACGTCCAATCGGTGCGCCGATGACCAACTCGTGCTCTATGTCGATGCTCACTCCCGCCAGCCTCCGAGAACCACGTGCCGATGATACCCGCGTTTTCACAGGTGCATTCTGCCTGCCGGAAGCGGCGTCGTAAAGCCCTGCCGGCGGTTGCCGGCACGGGAGCGTCTGCTCCGGCACGCTTCGGACCGGAACGCCACTTGCTCGTGGCATCGTGTTACCGTGTGTTGCAGTGTCCAGCATTTTTTCCCGGGGTCGTCGCGCTCGGCGCCTGCGCCGTTGTGAAGCGATGTGGAGAACCCTGGGCTGCATCTGCCATCGGAGTCCAGACAATGCCGACGCGAGGTGGTATCCGGGGTGTACTGCTGCTCTGCGCGGCCGCGCATGCTGTAGCGGCTCAACCACGACCGGGCCTGGCCGGGAGTTGGCAGGCGACGCGGGAGGCGCCGTCAACCGTCGCCGCGGCGCCCAGTGCGATCTTCGGTGACAGGTTCGCGATCGCGTTGGGCGAGCAGAGCGTCGAGTTGACTCGCATGGTCCGCGATCACCAGCAGCCATTCGTGACCTCGCATCGCACGGACGGCTCTGAATCACGGATCATGTCACCAAGCCGCACCTGCCTGGGACAAACCGGACAGATCGTGACGACGGCGTGGGAGGGCAACTCACTGGTGTACTCCGTCGTCGGCTCGACCGCCGCTGGCAGTTCGGCGCCGACGCCGGCCAAGGTACGATATGCGTTTCGATTGCAGGGGCCGGACGCGCTCGTCGTCGAGTCTGTAATGCGGACGTCAGCGAGCGCGGGGCCAACGCCTGTGGGCACGGTGTACCGGCGCATGCAGCAGGCGCTGCCAGGCAGAGCGGTCGAGGAGCCCGCGCGCGGCGTTCCAGCGACAATCAGCCAGGTGGCATGGATCGCGGGCAACTGGAGCGGAACGCGGGGCCCGGCGACGATTGAAGAGCGCTGGACGGCAGGGGCCGGCGGCGCAATGATCGCGATGAGCCGGACGATCGAGAAGGATGCCATTACGGAGTTCGAGTTCCTGTGCATCGCGGAGCGCGATGGAAGCCTCGTCTACTCAGCTATGCCGAACGCCGCGGCTCCAACGCACTTCATGCTCACCAGCATCGATGCCCGGACCGCCACCTTCGAGAACACATCGAATGACTTCCCGAAGAAGATCCAGTATGCGCTGACGCCGGACGGGACGCTCGAAGCCACGATCAGCGGCACGCCGCCGAGACGGCCGATCACGTTCTCGTTCAAAAGGCAACCGTGACTGGTGGGGAGCGGAATGAGGGTGTCTCCTCTCGCGAGCGGGCCGCGGCGGTACGATCACGCGAACAGAACAGGGGCCTGACGCCGCGCTCCGGGCGCTTCCGACACGTAGTAGAGGTAGACCAGCACCGCTGCGATGGCACCGCAGATATGCCAGACGGCGTGCCCCTGGAACATCGATGTCGGGCGACAGATCACGTGCGTGATGTCGAGAATCCAGAATGCGAACCCAACGGCGATTGCCACGAGTGCGGCAGCAAACAGCCGCGCATTCGCGCGCCCGGTTGTCGCCGCCCGCACGCGAAGCTCGAGCGCAATTGCGCACACGATCATTGCTCCGAATGCGTAGCGGCGCAATGCCGGAGCAACGATCAGCAGGGTGATCAACGCCCCGTTGATCCCCACGTACAGAGCCGCCGTGCGGCGCGGTGACATCGTGCGCAACCGTCCCGCGTTGTACAGCAGCAGGAACGTCGCAAGCAGGTACATGCCGGCAACATCAGCTGTCTGCCCCGCGAAGGTCAGTGACGCGTGATAGAACGCGCTCCCGAGACCAATCGCCGCCAGTGACGTGCTGTACAGGAGTGTGTACACGGGAGCGTTCAGCATGATATTCCCGGGCGAACTCCCGCGAGCCGCGCGGCGTCGTGCGCCGATGACGACCGCGGCTGCCGCGAGGAAAGCGAGCGATGAACCGGTGTTCACAGGCTGCGCCACCGGCGACGCACGGACGGCCTCGCAGAAACACGCCGTCGGCATGCACGTTGCCGGCCGCATCGAGAAGAGCATCATCGGGGGGTGAGCAGTATGCGGCGACTCCGCGCCGCGCGACACGTGAAGTGCGCCCGGCAGACGCACCCGTGACGGGGAGACCGACCTGTTACGCCCCGGCTACTCCAGACTCGGCTCCCACGCATCCGCCTCGCGCGGCTGGAGGTGGGGATCACGCTGCAGCATTCTCACGCACGTATTCCACCGCAGGATCGCCTCGTCGTTGCCCGGTGTGCGCAGGACTTCGGCCTGTGCGTAGTGCACCATCGCCTTCTCGATCGAGGCGTACGCCATCTCGGGCGCTCCCGGCGTTGACCGGTCCAGCACCGCCTTGGCCCACCGCTCGCAGATCACACCGAGGTAGTACGCGTGCTGGTATGGGTCGGTGAGGCGCGCAACCGCAACCAGCGCGCGCGCGCGATCGGCCGCGTGCCCGGTGCTGAACTGGTCGGTGATCGCGAGCACATGCATCACGAGCGCCTCGACGTTGTCCGGCTCGAGATCGAGCACATCAAGGCAAATGCTCTCCGCCGCGACGGAGTCGTTGAGGAGGCGGTACCGATGCGCTTTCTCCAGGGCAGCTGCGACGCCTTCGCGGCTGATCGGCTTCAATGCGGGAGGCTCCCATGTCATGTCTTCTTCCCCCGCAGCAGCCGCACGAGCTTCACGAATGGATCATAGAATTCGTCCACCACACGCTCCTTGAGTGGGATGATGGCGTTGTCGGTGATGGTGATGTGCTCCGGGCACACGGCCGTGCAGCACTTGGTGATGTTGCAGAACCCTATGGCGTGTTCGTCCTTCAGATCGCCAAGCCGATCCTCGGTATCCAGCGGATGCATCTCCAGGGCCGCCGCATACACCAGGTGCCGCGGTCCGACGAACTCGTCGTGCTTCTGGTGATCACGCAGCACGTGACAGACATCCTGGCAGAGGAAACACTCGATGCATTTCCGGAACTCCTGCACTCGGTCCACGTCCACCTGGTCCATGCGCCACGTGCCGTCGGGGGCATCCGGCGCGCGCGGCTTGAATTTCCGGATCCGCTTCTTGACGGCAAAGTTCCACGAGACGTCGGTCACGAGGTCGCGCACATGGGGAAACGCGCGCATCGGTTCGACCGTGACGGGTTCGTTCGCCGGCAGCTGGTCCATGCGCGTCATGCACATCAGCCTCGGATTGCCGTTGACCTCGGCTGAACAGGACCCGCACTTGCCGGCCTTGCAGTTCCAGCGGATGGCGAGGTCGTTGGCGTTTTCGGCCTGCACCTGGTGCATCGCGTCGAGCACCACCATGCCTTCAGTGATCTCGGTCGTGTAGTCCACGAAGGCGCCCTGTCCCCGCTCGCCGCGCCAGACTCTGAACGTGGTGGTTGCCATCAGGATTTCTGCTCCTCGATAATGGCCGTGAGTTCGTCCGGCATCGGCGGGATCACATGTCGCGCGAGCTCCATCCGGCCCGACGGGCCTTTCTTCACGGCGATGTTGAAGGCAGCGAACGCGGGGTCCTTCCCGGGAAAATCGTCGCGGAAATGACCGCCCCGGCTTTCCTTCCGTTCGATTGCCGCCAGCGTGATGGCCTCCGAGACCGTCATCAGGTGGTGGAGGTCGAGCGCCGTGTGCCAGCCCGGGTTGTACTCGCGATTGCCATGCACACCGACGTGTCGCGAGCGCTCGCGCAGTGCCGCAACACCATCCAGCGCGGCGCGCATCTCTTCTTCCACGCGCACGATGCCGACCAGCTTCTGCATCATGCCCTGCAGCTCGTGCTGGATCGCATAGGGCGCTTCCGGGCTGCCCCCGCGCCCGAATGGCTCGAGCGCCGCGGCGACAGCCGCGTCGGCGTCGGAGTCCGACACATGCGAGGCCGGGTGAGCGCTGGCGAACGCCGCGGCATGTTCGCCGGCGCGCTTGCCGAAGACCAGCAGGTCCGAGAGCGAATTCCCGCCAAGCCGATTTGCGCCATGCAGTCCCGCCGCGCACTCGCCAGCGGCAAAGAGTCCGGGCACACTCGACATCTGCGTGTCGCCGTCCACTCGGATGCCGCCCATGATGTAGTGCGTCGTTGGACCGACCTCCATCGGGACCGCAGTGATGTCGATGTTCGCCAGCTGCATGAACTGGTGATACATCGACGGCAGCTTCTTGCGGATGTGTTCTGCGCCTTTCGGAATGCGCTCCTTGATCCAGGCGATGTCGAGGAACACCCCGCCATGCGGACTTCCCCGCCCTTCACGCACCTCACGCTGAATGCAGCGCGCCACATGATCGCGCGTGAGCAGTTCCGGCGGGCGGCGCGCCGTCTTGTCGCCCTGCGTGTATCGCCAGCCTTCTTCCTCGGTGTCGGCAGTCTGCTGTTTGTAGTTGTCGGGAATGTCGGCGAACATGAAGCGCTTGCCATCGCTGTTGCGCAGCACGCCTCCCTCGCCGCGGACGCCTTCCGTGACGAGGATTCCCTTCACGCTGGGGGGCCAGACCATCCCGGTCGGATGGAATTGCACGAACTCCATGTCGACCAGTTCGGCACCGGCATCGTAGGCCAGCGAATGCCCGTCACCCGTGTATTCCCAGCTGTTGCTCGTGATGTCGAAGGCGCGCCCGATGCCGCCGGTCGCGAGGATGACCGCGCCCGACGCGAAGCGCCTGAAGCGGCCCCGTTCGCGGTCGTAGGCCATCGCGCCGACCACACGGCCGGCGTCCTTCAGGAGCTCGACGACCGTGACTTCCATGTGGACGTCGATGCCCAGATGGATGGCATGATCCTGGAGCGTGCGGATCATCTCGAGTCCCGTGCGGTCACCCACATGGGCGAGCCGGGGGTAACGGTGGCCGCCGAAGTTTCGCTGCAGGATACGACCATCGCTGGTGCGATCGAACACCGCGCCCCACGCCTCGAGCTCGCGCACGCGATCCGGCGCCTCGCGTGCGTGAAGCTCCGCCATGCGCCAGTTATTCATGTACTGGCCGCCACGCATCGTGTCCGCAAAGTGGACGCGCCAATTGTCGCGGTCATCCACGTTGCCCATCGCCGCCGCGACGCCGCCCTCGGCCATCACGGTGTGCGCCTTGCCCAGCAGCGACTTGCACACCAGTCCGACGCGCGCGCCTTCCGCGGCGGCGGCGATCGCCGCCCGCAGCCCGGCACCGCCGGCACCGATCACCAGCACATCATGTTCCACGCGTTCGTATTCGGCCATCTACAGGATCCTCACGTCGCTCAGCACACCCGTGGCGCAGAGACGGATGTAGACGTCCGTGAGTGCAACGGAGAACAGGCTGCACCAGGCCCACTTCATGTGACCTCGATTACAGGCGCTCGAGCAGTCATAGGCGAGCTTGCGGACAGGCGCCTTCGACATGCGGTCGCTCATGCCGCCCAACACGTGTCGCATCGAGTGGCAGCCCAGCGTGTATCCCGAGAGCAGGACGACGTTGATGAACATGACGATCGTGCCGACACCGACGCCGAAGCGTGTCGCGCCGCTGCTGTCGGCAAACCACAGCGCGAGGAATGCGTCGCGCCAGAGGAAGACGAGCAGGATGAACGAGAGCAGCAGCCCGTAGCGGTGCACGTTCTGCAGGATCAGCGGAAAGGAATTCTCGCCGAGATACGTTGTGCGTGGCTCACCGACGGCACACGCGGGCGGGTCGGCCCAGAACGCCTTGTAGTACGCGCCGCGGTAG
>JANMNM010000102.1:0-1542 GCA_031373905.1 Gemmatimonadaceae bacterium
CTTTCATCGTGTCGACGGTGCGCTGGTGTGCGAGGGGGTGTCGCTGACGGGCATTGCCGAGGCGGTGGGCACACCAACGTACGTGTATTCGGCGGCGGCGGTGCGGGCAGCGTACGCTCGCCTGGCCGACGCACTGTCCGGACTGCCCGTGCACATCCACTATGCGATGAAGGCGAATTCGAACCTGGCGCTGCTGGCCGTGCTGCGGGAGTGCGGCGCGGGTGTGGATGTGGTCTCGTCGGGAGAACTCCATCGCGCGCGACTCGCGGGATTCCGCGGACCGGACATCGTGTTCGCCGGTGTCGGCAAAACGCGCATGGATCTGGAGCATGCGCTGGACGTCGGCGTCTACTGTGTGAACGTCGAGAGTGAAGAGGAACTGGAGGTCCTCGCTTCGGTGGCTGGTGCGCGCGGCTCCGTGGCACCGGTTTCGCTCCGGATCAACCCTGGAGTCGTCGATGTCTCCGCCGGGCACGCGTACATCGCGACAGGCGAGGAAGGAACGAAGTTTGGAATTCCGATCAGTCGCGGCCTCGAGGCTGCGCGTCGCGCGGCTGCGCTCCCGAGCATCAATCTCGTTGGCCTCGACATGCATATCGGGTCGCAGATCGGGACGGTCGCGGCGTTCGCCGAGGCGCAATTGGCCTTGCGCAGCCTGCTGGACGCGATACGCTCGAGCGGCATTCGCTCGATTCGGACCGTGGATGTCGGTGGCGGGTTTCCGATCGCATACGCTGACCATGAGCCCGTCGCCGATCTCGGTGCGTTCGCCACCGTGCTGCGCCAGTCGTTCGGCGATGCGGACGTGTCACTGATCGTCGAGCCGGGACGATTCATGGTCGCCGAAGCGGGGATTCTCCTCACCCAGGTGCTGTACCGCAAGGAGAGTGGCGCAAAGCGTTTCATGATCGTTGATGCGGGGATGAACGACCTCCTTCGTCCATCGCACTACGAAGCGCATCACGCCATCGAGCCGGTATTGAGGACGACATCGGAGACCCAGGTGGTGGATGTCGTTGGGCCAGTCTGCGAGAGCGGTGATTTTCTCGCGCGCGATCGCCCGATGGCCGACGTGGCTGCTGGAACGCTCCTCGCGGTGCGCGATGCGGGCGCGTACGGCTACGTGATGAGCTCAAACTACAACTCCCGTCCGCGCCCCGCCGAAGTCCTCGTCGATGGTGATCGATGGGGCGTCGTCACCGTGCGTGAGACCTGGGACGATCTCGTGCGTCACGAGCACCTGTCCCCCGAATGGAGACGTACCTGATGCGCATTGGACTGATGGCAGACACACACGACCGTATCGACGCGGTGCATGAACTCGCGCGACGGATGGCAGCGGGTGGCGTAGGATACGTCATCCACGCGGGCGACTTCTGCGCCCCCTTCAGCCTGAAGCCAATCCAGGACCAGCAGCTGGCGCTCAATGGCGTGTTCGGTCGCAACGATGGCGACCAGGAAGCGCTCCGGGCGATGGCGATGACCGGCCTCGGGTCGGAACTGTTCGAATCGCCACACAGTTTTGAACTCATGGGCAAGAGC
>JANMNM010000145.1:0-6751 GCA_031373905.1 Gemmatimonadaceae bacterium
TCCTGCAACGGCGAGAGCCGCTCCCGCTTGTAGTCGCGCAGCCGTTCCTCGCTCACATCCCCGATCGACAACAGGTCGTATCGCGCATCAAAATCAAACGCGATCGGCTTGAGCGCTCCCGTATCCGTGATCACGAGCGGATTCACGAGGTCTGCCAGCAGCCGCTCGTCGTGCGGCGTATCCTTGCCACAGCCGAGCAGGCCAGCGTAGGCGTCCCGCTGGTTCCAGAGGCCCTGGGTCGGTGCGAGGTCGCAGTGGAGGGTCACATGCTCCGGCAGTTCCTGTCGCAACGCGTGCACCACCAGGTACAGGCGCGCCTGGTCGGCGGCGCTGAAGAACGACGAATCATCCAGCGTGCGCGCGCGACCGGCGCGGGCAACGGGACGAACCTGCAACGCACGGGCTCCCAGACTCACCAGATGATCGGCGAGATCGGGCAGGTCGGCGAGCGCATCGCGCGTGAGCGAGATGGCGGCGGCGACAGGCCGGCCACGTGCCGCGTTTCGCTGCAATGCGTCGCACGCGCGCTCGAACGCGTCAGCGCGACCACGCAACGTATTGTGCGCTTCCGCCATCCCATCAAAACTGATCGCCATGCCGTCCAGCATGTCGAGCAGGTTGTCATGACGCTCGGTGGCGAGCAGGCCGTTGGTGATCATCGTGACGCGAAAACCGATCGAACGCGCGTACGCGATCACCGCGCCGAGCGCGGGATACACCAGCGGCTCTCCGCCTGACAGGCTCAGTAGGGCGTAGCCTTCGGCGCGTAATACGTCGAGGGCGGCGCAGAGCAGCTCCGGATCGAGCGCAGTGCGCTGGCGCTGATCGGACTCCGAGTAACAGTGCAGGCAGGCGAGATTGCACAGTCGCGTCGGATGCAGGTGAACGATGCGATCGGGCAGGAAGCCCGACCGCATCGCCTGCTGCTGCTCCAGCCGAACGTCAGCGGCCGAACCCACGATTCAGCCCGCGTCCTTCGAGTTCGTCCACGCTGAACGCGATCTGCACGTGGAAGCGATCCCAGTCGATGATGCCGTAGGGAAACACTTCCCACTTCTGGATGCCATGCTTCGGCGTGAGCTTGTCGAGGCGCGGCAGCTTGTCCGTGAAGTAGTCGATGCAGATGCCGTACATGCACGGATCGAACCGAAACGCCGTCAATCCGTCGATCAACACTCGCTCGGCAAGTCCGTTGATGACTGCGTCGCTCAGCTTGAAATTTGCGAGCCGCTTCGACATTCGAGTGGCAAGCTCCTTCGGGGTCACGTCTGGCATGCTGATGTCTCCTGTGGTGGCAGGCGGTGCATGAGCGCGGACCGGCAGCGTTCATCGCTGAGGTCGGCAACGGCGGCGCACCGTGGAATCGCCGTTGCTGAGGGAAAGAAACGCGATGTCGCGAAATTGCGTCTCACTCCGCAAGCGTGAATTGTTCAGTGCGCTCGCACTTCGAAAACAGGCTCAGCGATTGGACCCGTCTCTGCAATGTCGTATGCAACGCAATCGATTCATGCCAGGTCAGCGTGAACAGGTGCGAGCGGAGACCCTACTTCGCCGCAGTGTCCGACTGCATCAGGCCGAGGATGTTGCCATCTGGATCCTTGATGTACGCGAGCCATCCGATGCCAGGAATCGGCATCTTCGGGAGGGCGATGGACCCGTTGAGTGCAACGCCCTTTTCAACCGCCGCATCGACGTCGGCGACATCCACCGTGCACACGTACGCGTTCACGGGTTGGCCTTCCAGAGCAGCCGCGCCGCGCCGCGGCAACAGTGCCCCATTGATCCCCGGTGCGTCCTCGGGTCCGGTCCGGATCAGCCAGTAGGCCTGCGTGCCCCACTGCTGAAACTGCCACCCGAACAGCTCGCCATAGAACGCGATCAGCTGCTGCGGGTCGGACGCGTGGATTTCGAAGTGAATTACTCGCGACATGTCAGCTCCGGATCAGTGTGCTGGTTCGAGCGATCGGTCGTGCGGCACCGCCGCCGCTGACGACGAAGGGTGCTGGCTGTGGGTCGACATGCGTGGCTCCCGTCAGGCCCGCGGCAGGAGCGGCGTTCGCGACCGCCGTTGAACATCGTGATCGACACGCCGAACCGAAAGACCGGCCGGTCGCTGGCGTGTGCCGCAATGCTTGCGATGCTCACTGCCTCATCGGCCACGGGTGTTCACGCCGCACTGTGCGCACGAGACCGCATTCGCGACGCGTGCCCGATCGCTCGCGTCAGGCCCGGGCGCACGGCACCCAGCCACACTCGGCGAGACGGACATCGTGGCCTGGATCACGTATCTGGCCGATGAGCGCCGCGTGTCCCGCTCGACGTAGATGCAGGCCTTGAGCGCGCTGCTACTCCTGTACCGCGAGGTCTTGGGCTTCCCGGTCGGCGACCTGCATCGCGTGCTGCGCTCCACGTCACGCACCCGACTCCCGGCGGTCCTCAGTCGGGAGGAAGTGCGGGCCGTGGTCGGGCGGTTGCACGGCACCCCGCGGCTGGTCGCGGTGCTGCTGTACGGGGCAGGGCTGCGGCTGCTCAAGTGCCTGACGCTCCGGGTGAAGGACCTCGACCTGGAGGGCGGCGAGATTCGCTTGCGTCGTGGCAAGGGTGGCAAGCACCGAGTGACAATGTTGCCTGCGGTGGCGCGTCCTGCATTGGAGCCGCCTTCGGCGCCCGGATCGAGGACTGGCAGGATGCCGACGAGGCACGCTGGCGGCAGCGACTGAGTCTGCCCGGCTCCTACAACCTCATCGCGCGACTGAACGGGCGCCCCGTTGGGATGGCAAGCGGTATCCCGGCCGAGGAGGCGAGCGTGGCCGAGTTGATTTCTATGTGGGCCGCACCCGATTCGCGTGGCCGAGGTATCGGGGACGCACTCATCACGGCTGTCGCGCGGTGGGCGAGCGAGCATGGTGCGCGGGCGCTGCAACTTGACGTGGTTGCGGGGAACGCGAACGCGATCGCACTCTATGCCCGGCGCGGGTTTGTCGACCTCGGACCCTCCCGCGAGATCAGCAAGCGAGCCATGGTGAAGGTGGTCGGATCCGTGATTGGTCAGCCAGGAGGCACAGGAGGCGAGCGCTGAAGTGGTCAGTCCCATGCCGCCGAACAAGGGTTTGCACCTGATGGCATCCAGCGTCCGTTCGTGCCTCACTTTCTTGCCGAGAGCTGCATCACCCGATCTGTCTTGCTACGACTGGCCTGCTTGACAGGGAAGCTTACGCTGCGGCCTCGTTTTCATCGCCGCCGGGGGATTGCTGCTGGCGCCCTTCATGCACTTTTTCATGCAGAAGCTGCACTGGGAAGACAAGAACTGACGCGCTGCGCAGCGGTAACTCGAACGACCTTGCGCGCTGCGCAGGCGCGCTGACCGCTATCGGCGCGAGGCCAGTGTTGCGAGCACCGCTGCAACGTCTGCAGCGGATGTGACCCGTGCTTTCGATGTCGCCGCAATCCACCCGGGGGCCGGGTAGTCGATGCCGACGATCTTGCCCGTGGCATCGATCTTCACGAGTGCCTCCGCGACACCATGTGCATCAGGATTCCCGTCGCCGGCGGCGAGGACGAGCACCCACGGCGTGCCAGCCGACCATTGCCGCGCGACGCTGAAGCGGCCGTTGCCGACGTCGACGAGCACCAGCGGCATCGTGACGCGCCGGCCGTTCTGCATTCCCTCGGCGCGACCGGTGATGGCCAACGCCGAGGCGTCCTGGTGATGGTGCCCTTCGACGAGCAGCACTGCGCCGGCGGGCACCTTGTCAGCTGGTGTCACGTCCTTCACGCTGATGCGTGGAGGGCCGAACGCCGTGGCCCAGGACAGCGCGGCAATCGCGAACAGTTTCGGCAGTGGGTTGATCAGCGCGAGTGACATGTGAATGATCTCCGGTGATGAGGATGAAGTCCTTCGCCCGGATTCGATGCCGCGAGCGCGTCGCGCGTTTACCTCTTCGTCACGCGCACGCTGATGGCGCCGCGGAATGAGCGCGCGACGACACGGCCCTGCGCCCGTGTTCCTCGCGGCGCCGCGTTCGTCACCGCGCCGGTGCGCGACGCGAGTTCGAGCTCCGGCAGCGCGCTGCGATCAACGGCGATGGCGATGCCGCCGCTGTGTGTCTGCAATTCGAGTGTCGCGCCGCGGAGGCGCGGCACGTCGATCGCGATGTCACCACCGATCGTCTCGATGCGGCCCTCGGGAGCCGATGCCCCGCGCAGTTCCACGCGACCGCTGATGGACGTGACCGAGGCTGTCCCGCTCACATCCTGAAGCACGAGCAGTGCCTTGCCGCCGCGCACACGGATGTCGCCACCGCTGCCGATGATGGAGACGGCGGCATCGATGGCCTCCACCGACGTCACGCCGGTCGCGCGCCGGACCGTGATGCTGCCGCCGACATCATAGAGTTCCAGTTCCCCTTCGGTTCCGTCACTCTCGATCGTGCCCGACGTCATCTTCACCCAGACGCGCGCCTTGCGTGGCACGGTCACGACCCAGTCCGCAGAGGGCAGGCGTGTATCGTCCTTCCGAATGGGCCCGACGCCGAACTTGGAGTGCTCGCGGTCGCCGCCGCCGAACATCGTGCTGGAATCCGCGATCGTGCCTGAGATGTCGATCGAGTCGCGGCTCCATACGGCGATGCGCACGTGACCCGCAGGCATGTAGATGCGCATCGACACGGTGGCTGATGCGGGCAAGCCGCGATGGATGCGCTGCTGCGCGGCGGCTCGCGTGGCTCCCGCCGCCATCGTGCAAAGCAGGACGGCAAGCGCAACGCGCCGTCGGATCGGAATGCGTCGCCTCACGTGCGCGCGTCTCGCACGCGGCGTTGCAGCTGTTCGCGCTGCGCGCTCACGGATGCCAGGAATGCGCGCAACTCCTGATCCGCGGGCGCGGCATCGAGCGCCCGCTGCAGCTCACGGGTTGCAGCGTCAATCGCCTCGAACTCCGTCGCGGCGTGAGCCGCGGCAATCTGAGCCGCAGTCATTTCCCCCTGCGGCGCGGTGTCACCGGAAGCGGATGCCACGGCACCGCGATGACCGGGGCCCCGTCCGGGCAGGCTGATCGTCACGACCAGCGCCGCCGCCGCGAGCGCGCCTGCGACGCCCAGCCAGCGCGTGCGCGCCCTTTGCGCGCGCCGCGTCGCGACGGCCATCAGGGTCGTCGCGCGAAGGTCCGCTGGCAGCGACGGCGCGAAGGTCGACATCGGGATGTGCGGCAGGCGTTCCATTTGCACCGCGCAGGTGTCGCACTCCGACGCATGGCGCTCCATCGCAGTCGCGTCCGCGTCGCCGAGCGTGCCGGCAGCGTAGGCGGCGAGCCGGGTGTCGAATTCATGGCAAGTCATGTAGCGAGCATCCCCCGCAGCAGACGGCGCGCCCGGAACAGGTGCGCCTTTGATGTTCCTTCAGCAATCGAAAGCCGTTCGCCGATTTCCGCATGTTGATACCCTTCGATGTCGTGCAGAACGAAGACGGCGCGCGCACCGGCCGGCAGCCGCAACACGGCCTGTTCGAGGTCCATTGCAAATCCGGCGTCGGGCTCCGGCGCAGGCGGGTCGGGCAGGCCGTCGCCGGCGTCGTCACGTTCGAGGCGCAGGTCGGCGGCGATGGTTACGCGCAACGACCGCCGACGCACCTTGCGCTGCGACTCGAGGACCGTGTTCACGGCCACGCGGTGCAGCCACGTCGGGAACGCGGAGTCACCTCGGTACGCACCGAGATTCTCCCACACGCGAACGAACACGTCCTGCACCAGCTCAGCCGCCGCAGTCCGGTCGCCGGCGAGGCCGAGGCAGAGGGCGTGCACGCGCGGAGCATGTGTGTCGTACAGCGTCGCGAAGGCCGCCTCGTCGCCTCGCTGGGCCGCGCGGACCACAGGGTCGATCGAAGCGTCGGAGACGACAGGCACGTGAGTGGAGAGGATCGCGTTGGCTGACACACCCTTCGATGCCGCCGCCGCACTGAAGGTTTAGCCGGGATAGTTGGTATGAAGCGGCGGTTGGGCCTCCACGGTAACGTGGTGGCAAGCCCTGCTCCACCACTATCACGCGCTCACCGTCTGGCGACGGGGCGCACTACGGGAGGCCAACCCCCATGGAGATCATCGGCCAGGACCTGCACAAGCGCGAGAGTCAGCGGTCCAGCAAGGCAGACGACGGCACGATCACGGACCGCCGGATCGCGACCAGTCGGGAGCGGTTCACGGCCGTGCTGGGCGGGCGGCCGCCCGCCCGGATCCTGCTCGAAGCCAGCACGGAGAGCGAGTGGGTGGCCCGTCACCTGGAGTCGCTCGGCCACGAGGTGATTGTGGCGGATCCGAACTATGCGCCGATGTACGGCGAGCGCGTTCGTGGCGACGATCGATGACATCACGCGATGTCGCACCGCGCACGAGCTCGAGGCGTACCTCGGCGTGATTCCGAGCGAGCGCAGTTCGGGCGAGAAACGCCAATTGGGGCACATCACCAAATCGGGCAACGGGCGGATGCGCTGGCTGCTGGTCGACGCGCCATGGAGCATCCTGCGCTCGAAGTCCGCCGAGACCGCCGCCAGCTCGATCTCAAATCGGCTATACCGACACATCTCCCAGAGTGTGTGCCCGTGGAACGTGAAGTTCTCACAGGAACTGGCTGACGATTCACCTTCGCGCCGCGGGAGTTCATCGCGGGGAAGGATGCCGTGACGCTGGGGAAGCACGCGTCCGCACAACGACGAACGGGCAGGGCTGCCATCGTTCAGCAGCCCTGCCCGCTTCACACCT
>JANMNM010000147.1:0-18502 GCA_031373905.1 Gemmatimonadaceae bacterium
CCCTTGAAACATCAGCGCCCCGCTCGTACACTCTGTCTGCATAGCGGCTGTCTCCGTGTGGTGTGTAGGTCGTTCTCGACAAACACCTTATACCACGTGGGGCAGCCGTTATTCAATAGCGTGGTGAGAAATCCGGGCTAGTCCGCCCGCACCCCGCACGCTCGCGTCAGGCTGGCACTCGGGCGTGACATCTGGTTTCTGGCGGGCATCGTCGGCAGACTGCGTTCGGGAACGATCTCGCGTGGGGAGCGTGTGGACGGTGTCCGCACGTGATACGCTGCGCGGGCGTTGGGCGGCAGACGCGATCGAGTGGAGAGCGAACTGCATGTTCAATTCAGCTCGTGCGCCGCTGCCATTCCTGCGCGCGGCTCGCGCCTCGCGGTGTGAACAGCCGATTGATCTGCGACGACGCGCGCGTGCTACCTGCGGCGGCGGTGCGCTTCGATTCCGCGATCAATCGCCGAGAGTGTGCCTGCGGCCGAGCGCGCCCAGGAGTAGCGGGCGGCTTGCAGCGCACCATTGCGCACGAGTTGCGTGCGGAGCTCGGGCTCGTTGAGTAGGCGCAGGATCTGCGCCGTCAATGCCTCTGCATCATCAGGCGGAAAGTAAAGCACCGCGTCGCCACCGACTTCCGGCATCGTGCTCGCATCGGCACAGATGACAGCGCCCCCAACGGTCATTGCCTCGAGCACCGGGAGCCCGAAGCCTTCGTACCGGGATGGAAAGACGAGCGCCGTTGCGCGGGCGTACAGCGCGGCGAGTTCGTCGTCGGTCACGAAGCCTGCGTGCTTGAGCCATGACGGGACCGTGTCGCCGGGCCGGTATCCGTGCACGCCGCGCGGGCCGCACAGGACGAGCGGCACGGCCTTGCCTCGCGCCTCGAGCAGTCGCATCGCTGCGTACAGGATCGCGAGGTTCTTGCGTGGTTCCTGCGATCCGACCGCAAGGAGAAATGCTCCGTCGACGCCGAGCGTGGAGAGGAGACGGTCGGCGATGGCGGGGTTGGCCGCGCGGAAGTCATCCGCGGCGTTCGGCACGACGCTCACGAACTCGTCCCGGAGGGCAAAGCGGTCACGGAGGTCAGCTGCCGTCACCGCGGAGACCGTGATGACGTGATCGGCGCTGCACATTGCGCTGGTGTAGCGCATCCTTGCGCGGGTTCGCTTGTAGATCTTCCACCAGCGATGGTCGAGTTGCAGCATTGGAAACAGATCGTGCACGGTTGGCACGATTGCACCTGTCGCTGGTCGGCGCGTGACGAAGTTGCACGGGTACCACGCGGCGTCACACGTGAGCGTGTGCATCTCGTTGGCCGGCACGATCACGGATCGCTCCAGCACGCCGGGGAGGGCCGAGACCTGCTGCGTGAGCAGTGCGACATCCGCCGCATTCCGCGCGAGAAGCGTGTACCGGAGCTCCGGACGCTCCCGTGGCATGGCAGCGAGCAGACAGCGGGTGTACCGCCCCATGCCACGCACATCCCGCGTGAGGGCGCTGGCCTCGACGGTGAGATGCATGTGCGGCAGTCAGCGCAGCAGCGTCAGTTGCCGCGAATGAGCGGGGCACCCGCTGCGGGCCGATACTCCCGCAGGTAGAGATTCAGCGACCCGATCGGCAGCGACGATTTCATCTGGATCATGGCGCGCGTGGAGTCGTCCGACAGCCATACCTGCGCCTTCCCGCCCTCGCTGAAGAGCCCCTTGGCCTTGATGATCGGTTGGATCACGATGGTGTTGAATTCGCCGGCAGGCACCTTGATGCGTTCTTTTCGCAGCACGATGATGCGGACCGGATTGCGATCCGGCCGGAAGTAGCGTGCGAAATCGTAGGTTCGCCCGACCTCGAGCGGCACGCTGCGCACGAAGTAGAGAAAACTGGCTTCATCGAGCGGATCCGGAACACCGGGCAACTCGCCCTCGCCATTTTCAGAAAACGTGCGCCGTTCAGGGAAGAAATCGAAGAGGCGGTGCCGATCCCGCGTGCCTTCCGAGAGATCCTGGCTGTGGCGGAGAGAGATGAATTGCGACGTGTCGATCCAGCTCTCTAGCACGTCGTTGACCTTGTAGAAGAACGTCCCGCCGCGGACGACGAAGCGCACGTGCAGTGCCTCGACGCCGCGCACCGATTCGTAGCCAACGCTCTCCATGAAGCCGCTGCCGACCTTCACGGCGCTGAACTTGACGTCGTACACGAGACGCTCTCCCACCGGAGGGATTGCGCGGATCGCCGTCTGCACGGTTGATGCGGGCTGCACCGTTTCTGTGCGGCTTCCGAATGGAGCCGTCGTGAATGAGGAGCTACCAGCTATCAGGCCCAGCAGCGAGGTGAGTCGTAAGAGGTGCACAGGCAAGGTTCCTGGCGAAATCGTGAGCTACTCCGGCACCGGTGGGGCGACCTGCCCGTCACTGCCGTCCTGTCCGACGCGTTCGGTGCCCCCGGGACGGCGACCACGTCGCCGACGGCGGGATCGTCGCTTGTTTGCGGTGCCCGCCTCAGCACTCGCCGCCGCGGCCGCATTCGCGTCCCCGTCCGCACCATCGTGACCCGGGTGAGACTCAGACGTTCCGGATGGTACGTCATCGGCGAGCTCGCCGGACGCATCGTCGCCACCTCGCGGAAGCTCGCCGCGCCCCTTCTTGGAGCGCCGGCGCCGCCGTCGCGCCTTCTGCTGGCCGGACGTCGCATCCGCAATCTCGGATGGAGCACCGGCCTCTTCGCGTGGAGGGGCAGAGGCCGAAAGGCTGGGCCCGACGCCACTCGCCGTCACGAGCAGATCCATGTCGGGCGAATCGTCGGGACCCGAGCCGTTCAGTGGAGAGTCGGGTGCCTGCCGCGGGGGCCGCGCCTGGCGGTTCTCCGGTCGCGCTGCCTCGTCGCGTGGGGCGCGCTCTCGGCGCTTCTCGCGCTCGGTGTCGCGCGGGGTGGCCGAATCCCCGCGCATCGCGCGTTCCTCGCGTGCGCCGCGGCCTTCGGCCGTCCGGTCGGTCCGGGGCGGTGTGCGCGCACCGTCGCGCGGCGATCGACCGCCTCGCTCAGGACGCGGCCGACGGTCGGAGCGATCCGCGCGCGTCTCTCCATGGGCTGGAGCGGAAGAGCTTCCCACGCGGTCTGCGACCTGCGACGTGAGCACGGCGGCGTCTGCGGCACGTTCGCCACGCGCCGGCTGTTCCATCGGTTTCCCGCCCGGTGCAGGTCGCACCGACCGGCGCGCCGCGCGCGCCCAGTGGAAGAGCGCCACGACGTCGGGCCATCCGCGTCGACGCGATGCGCGCTGTCGTACGTCATAGCGGGGCGCGAATTCGACGTTCTCGATGCGTCGCGCGAACGGGGTCACGTTCAGCGCGAAATCGATGTTCGCCGCCCATCCCTCGCCGGCGCACACGGGGCTCGCACCGAGCGCCTTCAACAGGTCGCGGAGCACGGAAATGCGAACCAGACGGAACCCGGTGAAGGGATCGGCCACGGGTGGCATCCGGAGGAACGGTGTGATCGCCCATCGTCCCCAGCGCCGAAGTCGCCGTTCGTCACGCGGTGTCGCGTCCGAGACGGTGCGATGCACGGCGACGAGGTCGGCGCCGCCTTCGAAGCGTTTCACCAACTCCGGCAGGTGTTCCGGCGACTCGGTGAAGTCGCCCTGGAGAAGTACCATCGCATCGCGGCGCGCGTACTCGTCGTCCGCCGCCACATGGCGAACCAGCGCATCGATACTGGCCGCGTACCCACGATGACTGCTGCCGCGCAGGACTGTCAGCGGCATCACGGACCGGTATGGCTCGAGGACGTCACCGGTGCCGTCCGTGCTCGCGTCGTCGTAGACGACGACATCGTACTCCCGCGAGAAGCCCTGAAACACAGCACGCAGGCGCCAGAGCAGGACGCCAATCGTGGTGGCTTCGTTGTGAACCGGGATGCAGATACGGAGCACGTCAGACGGGTGAGTGGGAACGTCGTCGGGAAACGGAGAAATCTAACCTTGCGGCCTCCCCCCGCCTACGGGAGGCATGCACCCGCACCGAGTGCCGACGTCGGTGGCACGGCCCGCCGCGTTGCCTGCGGATGGCACCGCGCGTCGCATTGGTGTATTGCATCTGGAGCGGGCTCGCGCAGCACCTCCGTCACCACGCCGGCAAGGAGCACGTCGACCATGATCAGGGCAGACCTGCGGCACTCGCTTTCACGACGCGATGCGCAACTCGCGCTGCACCTCGTGGCGCGCGAATCACCCCGCGATCGGGACGCCGCCGAGGAGGCCTTGCGTCACGAGGGCATCGACACGTTGCTGGACGACGCACGGCTGCTGGTGGCGCTGACGTCGGACTCGCGTGCGGCCGAGGCGTCGTTGCCGATGTTTGTCTACGTCGTGGTGCGGCACGCCTTGCGAGACCTTGGCGAGCGTGACCGACACGTCGCGGACTACGTCGCGAGCGTCGTCGTGCACTTCGCGGATCACGGCCGCGCGTGGCGAATTGCCGAGCACGACGACGCAACGTACGACACCCTCGCGGCGTTGCTGGGGGAATCGGACGGAGGTGACGCAAACCGCACGTTTCTGGTGCGGCAGCATCTCGCCAATCACGCGCTCTGGCTCTCGGGGCTCTTCCCGGATCACGTGACGCTGCGTCGGCAGCGGCGTGGCGCGCCTGACCTGGACTATTTCGACGAGATGGGTCGCCGCGGGTTTCTGCTCGCGGCTGAGCACCGGATGGCGGACCAGACAGGTCTGCGTCCGGTCTTCGCCCGGGCTGCGGGGGAGTTCCCGCTGCTGCGGATGGCGTTGAATCGCGTCAGCGACCGACTCCTGTTCCCCGGTCGCCATTCCGCCGAGCGGCTCCTGCGTCAGGTGTCGGACGAGGCCCGCTGGCGACACGCCTCGTAGCCGCCCGCGCGCCTGCGGCACTGCGCGGGCGGAAGTGGTTGCGGCGACGCTGATCGTTGGGGTACTCTGGCCTAGTCAGCCGATCACCGTTCCCCTCACAGTCCGCGTCATCGTGTCGTCGTCCGGTCCATCCTCGTCGCGCCGCCAGCTGGCGGAAATGAAGCAGACCCTCGCGCTGGCTCGTCTGGCGCGGAACGACCTTCGCGAGGCGGCGGTGCGTTCGGCGGAGCGGCTCGCTGCCGCGCGCGGTGAACTGGCGACCATTGAACGACGCGGCGAGCTCGCCCGTCAGATCGATGACCACGAGACCGTGGCCGTGGCGGAGCGATTTGCAGAGACGCAGCGCGCGACGATTGCACTGCTGGAGCGCAAGACGGCAGTGTCGCAGGACGAGCTCGCGCTGAGTGAGCACACGGTGTCGCAAATGGAGACGGAGCTGCGCGGCGTGACGGGAATCGGCCCCATGCCGAACGTCGCGGGTGCGTCGGGCGCGACACCGGGCGCGACACCGGACGGGGCGCCGGGAGTCGATGCGTCGGACTTCCGGGGACTCGATGATGCGGCGAGAGCGCAGGCTGCCGATGAGCGGCTGGCGGAACTGAAGCGACGGATGGGTCGCAGCTGATGCGACGGGTCGTGGTAGCCTGCCTCCTCGTCTGGAGTTCGCGAGCCGACGCGCAGGCGGTGCCGGCGGAACAAGTGCTGTCCCGCTGCGTGGGCCAGCGCATCACGAACATCCGGATCGAACCGATGGGGCCGGAGTTCGGTGGCGCCTCCGCGTCATCACGCCTCGTGACGGGCATTGTCCGGAAGTTCCACGTCGACACGAGGGCGCATGTCCTCCGGCCGTACCTCCAGGTGAAGGAGGGCGACATCTGCACGGAAATCCGGCGGCGCGAGACCGAGCGTGTGTTGCGCGCACTGCCGTTCGTGCAGGACGCGAAGGTGCTGGTGTACCCCGATGGTGATGGCGTGCAACTGATCGTGGTGACCGTGGACGAAGTGGCGATGATCGGAGGCGCAACGTTCAACGGCGCCTCGCCGCGCGCGCTGAAGATCGGCACCACGAATCTCCTTGGCAGCGGCGTGCTCTTCGAGGTCGGATGGCGCGACAATGGTGGCCTGCGCGATGGGCGCACGTTCCGCATGCGGTCGGCGACCACGTTCAATCGACCGATCCAGACCAGCGTGTCGTGGAATCGATTCGGTCTTGGGAACAGGGCCGATGCCGAGGTGCGGTTTCCGTTCTTCACCGATCTGCAGCGATACGGATTTCGCGCCGTGATGGGCCGCGAAGACGATTACGTGCAGTTCCTCCGTTCCAGCGGCGAGGAGCCACTGCAGCGCGTGTCGCGCAGCTACAGCTCACTTGGCGGCGTGGCGCGGATTGGCCATCCAGGTTTTCTGTTGCTGGCGGGCGCGTCGCTCAGTTATGACGGAGAGGACATCGGTTCCGCCGTCGTCGTCACGGACAGCGGCGCGCGGCCCTTCGGTGAACCGCTCCCGGTGCTGCCCGCGGCGCCGCAGAAGACGACGAGAGCGAATCTCCTGTTTGGCGGCCGCGCGATGCGCTTCCTCGCGGTCGAAGGGTTTGACGCACTGAGTGGTGTGCAGGACCTCCGGATCGGGATACAGTTCGGCGGGCAGCTTGGTCGGCCCCTGAAGCTGAGCGGTCTCTCGAACGATGACGTTTTCGTGTCGGGGGACCTGTACACCGGCTGGGGCACCGAGCGATTCTTTGCCGGGTCCGAGTGGATCTTCTCTGGGCGGCGGTCCTCGGGTTCCGACTGGGACGGGCTTTTCGTCACGGGCCGGACGGCGCTGTATCTCAAGCCGGCGAAGAAGACCACGACGATCGGCTCGGTGGAGTATGCTGGCGGCAACGACGTTCGTGTGCCGTTTCAGGTACCGATCGGTGCTTCGCGGGTTGGTCTTCGTGGATTCCGCAGGTCGCACGAAGCGGGGGAGAGCCGCGTGATTCTGCGCGGCGAACAGCGCCAGGTGCTCGGCCGCCCGTGGGGGTTCGCCGACGTCGGGAGTGCGCTGTTCTTCGAGGCTGGTCGGATCTGGGCCGGTCGTGCGCCGTACGGTGTCACATCGCCGTGGCGAACGTCTGTTGGCGCGGGTGCGCTCATTTCGGTTCCTCCACGGTCTCGTCGGCTCTATCGCCTTGACGTCGTGTACGCGGTGAATCCCGACCGGTTGACGAAGCACTGGGAGGTGCGCATCACGTCGGGCAACTTCACGCGCTATTTCTGGCAGGATCCGGACGAGACGCAGCGTGCGCGTGAACGGTCGATCATCTCGAACCTGTTCGCGTTCTGAGCTCGCCGCGCGGCCACGCAGGCGATGCTGAACGTGCTGTGTCGAACCTGAGTGCGTGCGGGCAAGGCGCCCTGTCAGATCGACAGCAGCGCACGAGCCCGCACCGAGGTGATGCTACGCGTCAGGCACCGACCGCGTCAGGCGTCGCAGCAGCGGCACGCACAGCAGCATGACCAGACCGGCGCCCCACGCGGTGGCTGTGGGGATCGTGAAGAAGGTTGCCCGACTGGGCACTTCGTCGATCAATCCGGCCATGAAACCACCAAGGAAATTCGCGGCTGAAATTGCCAGGAACCATGTGCCCATCAACAGAGAGACGAACTGCGCAGGCGCCACCTTCGTGACATAACTCAGCCCGACCGGATAGAGCGCGATTTCACCAAAACTGTGACACAAGTAGGCGCCGATGAGCCAGAACGGTGACACCTTGGCGCCGCCATCCACGGCCTGACCGGCGAAGAACAACAGAAAGAAGCCAAGACCGGCGAGGAACAGTCCGAAGACCATCTTCATGCTCGTCGCCGGCTCCTTGCCGCGCTTCTGGAGAAACGTCCAGAACCAGCCGGCGAATGGGCCGAGTGTGATGATGCAGAGCGGTTGAATGCTCTGGAACCAGCTCGCGGGAATTCGCTCGAGGCCAAACAGCGATGCGCCCACGGTGCGGTCGGTGTCGCGATCAGCGAAGAGCGTGAGCGAACTGCCGGCCTGCTCAAAGACCAGCCAGAAGAACACGACGAAGAACGAGACCATGACCAATGCCCACACCCGCTGGCGTTCCTCGCCACGGGTGCCGAGCAGCGCGACGGTGAAGGCCCCACCGATGATCAGTCCGTAAGCGAGCGACATCGCGCCTGACAACGAAAACAGCCAGGCGGGAATTCCGATCGCCTGCCACGTGTTCATCGATGCGAGTGTGGCGACGACGGCGCCGGCGGCGGCGCCCAGCGTGGCGTTGCGGGCGTACGATGGAATTCCAAGTTCGCCAATCTCGGCGGCGACCTCGGCTTCGCGGCGATGATCCGGCGCGAGTCCGATGCCCGGCAGATACTTGTCGCGGCCGAGGAGGTACACGATCAGGCCGAGCACCATGCCAACGCCCGCGGCACCAAAGCCCATGTGCCAGCCGAAACGTTCGTCCTCGGCGAGAAAGCCGCAGACGAGGGGCGCCAGGAACGCACCGACGTTGAAACAGCTGTAGAAGATCGTGAAACCGGTATCGCGGCGCGGGTCCCCGTCGGCGTAGAGCTGGCCGACCATCGTGGAGACATTGGGCTTGAAGAATCCGGTCCCGATGACGACCGCGATCAGTCCGATGTAGAACGTCGTCATGCCGGGCACGGCGAGGAGGAAATGCCCGATGGCGATGATGATTCCGCCGACGACGAGCGAGCGTCGCGTGCCGATGAACCGGTCTGCGATGTATCCGCCGATCATCGGTGTGAGGTACACCGCACCGGTGTACGCACCGTAGAGCCGAGTGGCGTCCTGCGTGTTCCACTGCAGCGCTTTCGTGAGGTAGAGCACCAGAATGGCGCGCATGCCGTAGTACGAGAAGCGCTCCCACATCTCGGCGGCGGCAAGGAGGCCGAGTCCGCGCGGATGGCCGAAGAATGCGCGATCGCTCGATGCGGTGGAGGCGCGCACGGGGGCGGCAGAGACAGAGGGCACGGCGGTCAGGGCGCGGGAGAGACGGCAGTTCGCCGGCTGCGGAGCGCAGCGGCGGGGAGAAAGAAGTCAGATGTACCAGCAGGTTGCTTGATACAGGCGGCCCAATGCCCAGGAGACTTTTCCTCCAATGCGGGCACGACCTGAGTACAGGCTGCGTCCTTGGCCGGATGAAAGCATCGCGGATGGAAGACACATCCCGACGGGGGGTTGGCTGGCGATGGCGGATCGCCCTCCAGCACGATCCGGTCGCGCGGTGCACGCGGGTCGGGCAATGGAATGGCCGACAGGAGTGCCTGCGTGTACGGCATGATCGGCACGCTGAACAGCTCCTCGGCCGCAGCCAGCTCCACGATGCGGCCGAGGTACATCACGGCCACTCGCGTCGCGAGGTGCTCGACGACGCCGAGATCATGGGCGATGAAGAGGTATGTGAGTCCCCGGTCACGCTGCAGATCCTGGAGCAGGTTGATGACCTGTGCCTGCACCGAGACATCGAGCGCCGACACCGGCTCATCGAGCACGATGAACTTCGGCTCGACCGCAAGCGCACGGGCGATGCCAACGCGCTGCCGCTGACCACCGGAAAACTCATGTGGATACCGACGCGCCCATTCCGGACGCAATCCGACTTCCTCCAGGAGCGCCTTCACCCGCGCGTCGGCGGCGGCGCCCTCGGCCAGGTGATGGATGATCAGCCCTTCGCGAACGGTGTCGCCGATCGTCATTCGCGGATTCAGTGACGCGTACGGGTCCTGAAACACGAGCTGGATGTGCCGGCGCATCTTGCGGAGCGCTGCGCCGCGCAGTGCGAGCAGGTCAACCCCATCGAACGTGATCGATCCGGCGCTCGGTTCGATCAGTCGAAGGATGCATCGCCCTGTGGTGGTCTTTCCGCAGCCCGATTCGCCGACGACGGCGAGTGTTTCGCCACGACCGACGTCGAACGAGACATCGGTCACTGCGCGCACGCTGCCTTGCACACGATTGAGGATTCCGCCGCGTATCGGAAATTCCTTCGACAGCCCACGAACCTGCAGCAGGGGATCACTCATGCGGTGGCCTGCGTCACTGCTGCGGTGGCGCGTTCCGGTTCCTGCACGAGATGACAGCGCGACGTGCGGCCAGCCCCGAGCGAGTGCAGCGGTGGTGCCTCGGCGGTGCACCGGCTCCACGCAAACGCGCAGCGATCAGCGAATCGACAGCCGGTGGGCCAGGCGCCAGGCGGCGGCACCGTGCCGGGAATGGTCGTGAGCCGCTCGCGGCGCGTGCCGGCACGCGGCATCGCGGCCATCAGGCCTCTCGTGTACGGATGCTGCGGCGATTCGAACAGCTCGGCAACAGGCGCCTCCTCGACGATCTGTCCGGCGTACATCACGGCGACACGCTGTGCGGATTCGGCAACCACGCCCAGATCATGGGTGATCAGCAGCATCGACGCGCCGCGCGCGCGTTGCGCGTCACGCAGCAGGTCGAGCAGTTGCGCCAGAAACGTGACGTCGAGAGCCGTCGTCGGTTCATCGGCGATCAGCAGCGACGGATTCAGCACCAGCGCCATTGCGATCATGACCCGCTGTCGCATGCCGCCCGAGAGCTGGTGCGGGAACTGCTTTGCCCGGATCTCCGGCGACGGAATGCCGACTGCGCCGAGCATCGCAACGGCCTGGGCCCACGCGTCCGCCCGCCGTGCCGGCGTATGCGTTCGCACGACTTCAGCGATCTGTTCACCGGCTGAATAGACGGGATTCAGCGCAGTCATCGGCTCCTGGAAGATCATCGCGGCCTGCCGTCCACGGATGGCGCGCAGGTCCCGGTCGTTGAGCGTGAGGATGTCGCGGCCTTCGAACCGGATCTGGCTGCCTGGCTCGATGCGGCCCGGGGGATCGATCAGGCGCAGGATGGTGAGCGCCGTGAGTGACTTTCCGCAGCCGCTCTCACCCACCAGCGCCAGGGTCTCGCCCCGGGCGATGTCGAATGACACTCGGTCTACGGGTGTGATGAGCCCGTCGGCGGTGCGGAAGGTGACGCGGACGTCACGCAACGAGAGGAGCGGTTCGGTTGGTGGCGTACGCGGCTCGGTCATGTGAGGGGAAGCTGCCGGGGGGCGAGCGCGTCGCGCAACCCGTCGCCGAACGCGCTGAGGGCAAGGACGACCACGACGAGGCAGATGCCGGGCGCAACGGAGACCCAGGGTGCGTTCTGGATGAACTCCGTGCCATCGCGAATGATGTTGCCCCAGCTGGCCCGCGGCGGCCGCACGCCGATGCCCAGCCAGCTCAAACCGGCTTCGAGCACGATCACCTGGCCGACCGCGAGCGTGGACGCTACGAGCACCGGGCCGGCAACGTGTGGGAGGAGGTGCCGCATGGCAAGACGGCGATGCGTTGCACCCAGCGCACGGGCAGCGAGGACGAAATCGGCGTTCCGGATCCCGCGAACCTCTCCCCGCACCAGACGCGCGATACTAAACCAGCCTGTCGCTCCGAGAATCACGACGAGCAGCCACACCGGCACCTGTGGCATCGCGCTGAGGAGCGCCAGCATCAACAGCACGCGTGGGACGCTCATGCCGGCATCCACGCAACGCATCAGGACCGTGTCGAGTGTGCCGCCGATCATGCCGGCAGCCACACCCCAGAGTACGCCGACCATCGTCTCGATACACACCGCGCTGACGGCCACGGCGAGCGAAATCCGTCCGCCGTCGAGAACGCGTGACAACACGTCGCGCGAAAAGGCATCGGTGCCGAGCGCATGCCTCGCCCCTGGCCGCAGGTGCACACCGTTGATGATGTCGACCTGCTCGTAGGGCGCATACGCAACCAGCAGGGGGCCAATCAGCACCAGCAGGGCGATGGCGAGGAGCGTGCCTCCTGCGATCATCGCGCGGCGATCGCGACGAATTCGATGTACGACGCCGCGCCAGTCACTGCGCTGAGTTGCTGAGCTGCTCATGGGTTCACGTGCGCCCAGGCCTGTCATCACCGTCCACGGTCGCGCGTGGATCGAGTCGTTGCATCACAACGTCTGCGATCAATGAGCCCATCACCACCATCGCGGCACCAACCACGACGCAGCCGACGACGAGGTGGTAATCGCGGGCCGCAATTGCGCCTGCGGCGAGTCGTCCCATGCCCGGCCACGCAAAGACACTCTCGACGAAGACCGCGCCTCCGACGAGTGCCGGGAGTGCGAGTCCAGCCAGCGTGACAACGGGGCCGAGCGCGGTGCGCAGCACGTGACGCCGGAAGACTGTCCCGTGCGCCACGCCCTTGGCGGTCGCGGTTCGTACCCAGTCGGCGTCGAAGCGATCGAGCAGCGCGGTGCGTTGCTGGCGCGCGACGGGTGCCGCGATGAGGATGACGAGTGTCAGCGCTGGGAGCGCGAGATGCCAGAGCTGGTCACGGAGTCTCGTGAGCGTGCCCGCCGCCAGCGGCAACAGTGGATCAGACGCGCCACCGACCGGAAACAGGCGCAGCCAGTACGCACCGGCGAGCAGCACCACGAGGGAGAGCCAGAAGTCGGGGAGCGCGCCGCCGATGAGTGTCACCGCGCCGAGGATCCGGTCTGTGAAGCGGTCGCGCCGCCGGGCTTGCACCACGCCGATCGTGATGCCCGCCGCGAATGCGACGAGCAGCGAGACGCTCATGAGTGCGAGCGTGTTGGGCAACGCATGCGCGATGGCACGTGCAACCGGTTGCCCGGTGCTGGTGGAGAACCCGAGATCGCCGTGCAACAGCGCCGTGATCCAGCGCACGTATTGTGTTCCAATGCTTCCATCGAGCCCGTACGCGGCGCGCCACTGTTCACGCAGTGCCGGCGTCAGGCGGGAGTTTTCCAGCGCCGTCGCAAACGGATCGCCCGGGGCGAGACGCACGAGTACGAAGACCGCGGTCGCGACGATGGCGATGACGACGAGGCCATGCCAGATCCGTCGGATCAGCGCGTGCACGTGTCGCGACGCTGCGGGCGGTGGGTCAGCGCGCCGCTCCGGACGCGGCGGGCGCGTCGCGTGCGATCCGCTTCTCGGCGGGGATGTACCACTTTGCGACGCCGGCCCACCATGCGTCCGGGCGTATTCCGCTGGTGACGATGCGTGCATTGACAGCCATGGCACGCCGCGGCTCAGCCAGCCAGATGGCGGGGGCATCGTCCGCAATGATGCGCCACGCCCTGGCGAAGTGCACGCGCATCGCCGCCGGATCAAACGCTGCGGTACCGCTGTCCACCTGTGCATCGAATGCCGGGCTGCGGTATGATCCGAGATTGTTGCCGCGCGCGACGGCTCCAGAGCTGGTCCATGCGTCTCTCACGCTGCCGGGGCCGGGATCCGGAGCCCACGCGCCGAGGAGCGTGTCGAAATTGCGCGACCCCATCCGGCTGATGAATCCTCCCATGTCTGCGCTTTCGATCGAGACGTCGGCGCCGATTCGCCGGAACTGCTCCTGGAACAGCACGGCAGCGCGCATCCGCGCCACGCTGGTGGTCGGCACCAGGATGCCAAAGCGCAACGGCGTCGTGCCCTTGGCGCGCAAGGAATCCGCACCGCGTTTCCATCCGGCTGCGTCGAGCAGCGCGTTCGCACTGTCCACCGAGTACGGCAATGGCCGCAGCGACGTGTCCGCGCTGACCTGGGCGACGGTGAATGGTCCGCGCGCCTGAATGGCGAGTGAGTCGTAGATGTTGGCAACGATTCCGCGCCGGTCCGTCGCCATCGTGAGCGCACGACGGACGACGCGATCCCCGAAGATCCGGTGCGGCTTCTTCCCGCCGGCATCGACGAGATTGAAGCCGAGATAGTTGTAATCCAGTGCCGGCGACAGGGTGAGCACGAGCTGCTTGTTCGAGCGTGCCTCGGCCAGCTTGTCGGGGCGAACGGCCTCGTAGAGATCGGCTTCGCCAGTTGCAACTCGAGTGAACGCGGTCACGGCATCCGGTGCGATCGTAAACACCACCCGATCGAGGGTCGCGCGCCGCCGTCCGGCGGTCGTATCCGCCGCGAGTTCGAGCACCTGATTCGGCTCCCACCGCACGACACGGAACGGCCCGCTGCCGATCGGCCGCGTCGCGAGTGGCGAGGCTGCGAGTCTGGCCCGGTCGGCGTCGGCGAGGCGGTGCTTCGGCAGCACATACAGTTGAAAGGCGATCTCGAAGAATTGCTCCGGCGTCCGCTTGCGAAACCAGGCCACCGCCGTCAGTGAGTCGCGCACCGTGACGGAGTCGATGTTGGCCATCAACGGCGCGGCGGGTGAGGCGGTCTTCGGATCGGTGAAGAGCGCGAAGCTGAACGCGACGTCCGACGCGCGAACCGGCACACCGTCATGCCAACGCGCGGCGCTGTCGAGTTGAAAGGCAATGGACAGGGAATCCGGCGCCCAGATCCATCGCGTCGCCAGCGACGGCGTGAAGCCGGCATCGCCAACGGTGTTCAGTGACTGGCCGATCTCGGCGAGACGTTCATACACGAGGTCGTTCACCTGCTTCCCGGCCTGCGACGTCGTGATCGGGGGAAGCAGATTGTCCGGCTGTGACGGTATTGACACGACGAGCGTTCCGCCGGTGGATGCGGTGCCGGCCGGCATGGATGCCTTGTTTTCGCCACCGCACGCGGCGAGGGCCAGCAGCGACAACAGTGGAAGTGCGCGCGTGTTCTGCATGGTGGGAGACGGCGGGAGGAAGAGTGTCGCGGCGCGGTCAGCGCCGCCACGTCCAGCGAGGATCACGATAGCGACTGAGCGCCGTCTCCACATCATGCGCGTCGAGGTCCGCGTCCACCGCATCGAGGATCGTCCCATCGGCACAGTTCCGGATCGCATGCTCGATCGCATTTGCGACGCTCTCAAAGTTCATCTCCCCGGCGAGCTCTCGAAGCGTGGCGGGCGGAGGTACCGCCGGCAGCTCCACCTCGGCGAGTTTTGCCAGCATGCCCTGATCGTCATCGAGCAGGATCGACCCATGCTGCAGGAAGGCGTCGGCTTCGCGGTGCTGGGCTGATCCGACGAGCTTTCGGCCATGCACCACGAGCTCCCCCGCCGAGGGAACCTCGAAGCAGGGAGCGAGCCCCGGACTGGGGGTCCGGGTGCGGGGGGTCGCTCGCTCGGCCGCGACGCCGAGGATCGCGAGGGCGCTGACGAGCAGCGCATTGATCGCCTCGTAGCCGCCGCGCAGGGTGGGGGCGAGTGTGGTGGGGGCCGCGACGCAGTAGGTCAGCTCTGCGCGGTGCAGCAGCGCGCGTCCGCCTGTCAGGCGACGGACGGCGGGCACTCCTGCGGCAGCACAGCGTTCGGCAGTATAGATCCCCGAACACCGCTGATTCCGGCCGAAGGAGACGGAGGCACGGTCCCATTGGTACAGACGGATCGAAACAGTCTGTTCCCTGGCGGCGCCCCGAAGCATGGCCTCATCCAGCGCCATGTTGAGGGCGGCTTCTTGGGGCGGGCTGCGAATGAGGCGGATGGGTCCGCGCCACAACGGATCGGTCATCAGGGGTGGTGATGAGGAGCGGCGGGCTGTCGACGAGCGTCGGCGGAGCGCGGATTAGGTTTCCATGGCGTTCGCAGGACGCACCTGCGAGCTGTTGCCTTTCAGCAATCAATCTGACGAAGGGGCACACCGTTCGGGCGCCCCGTGGAGTGCACTCGCATGTCCGTTCCTGTCCGCCCCGCGTCCGCCGCTGCTGCGGCGCTCGATGACTCCGGCAGCTTCATCTCGCGCCACGTTGGTCCGACACCCGATGAGGTGGCGCAAATGGTTGCGACCCTCGGGTACGCGAGCCTGGATGCGCTGATCGATGCCACGATTCCCGAGCCCATCCGGTTTCGTCGGCTGCTGGACCTGCCAGCGGCGGAAAGCGAATACGACGCGATCACGCGGCTGAAGTCGATCGCCGGGAAGAACGAAGTGTTCCGTTCGTATCTGGGACTGGGGTACTACCCGACGATCGTTCCCGCCGTGATCCAGCGCGCGGTGCTCGAGAATCCGGGATGGTACACGGCCTACACGCCCTACCAGGCCGAAATTGCGCAAGGGCGCCTCGAGGCCCTGCTCAACTTCCAGACGATGGTGATCGACCTGACCGGGCTGCCGATCGCGAATGCCTCGTTGCTCGATGAAGCCACATCGGCGGCCGAGGCGCTTGCGCTCTCCCATGCGGCGGTGCCGGGCGACCGGACGCACTACTTCGTCTCCTCGGACTGTCATCCGCAGACGATCGCGGTCGTCCAGACGCGGGCAGAAGCGCGCGGCTGGACGGTGGTGACAGGTGATGCCGCCACATTCACATTCACACCGGAGTTCTTCGGCGCGCTCATTCAGTACCCGACGACCGACGGCGCGCTGGTGGACTATTCGGCCTTCTGCGAGCGCGCACACGCCGCCGGCGCACTGGTCACTGCCGCCACCGACCTGATGGCGCTGACGCTGCTCACGCCGCCGGGCGAGTGGGGCGCGGACATCGCGGTTGGCAGCGCACAGCGGTTTGGCGTCCCGATGGGATATGGCGGCCCGCACGCCGCGTTCTTCGCCACGCGGGAAGAATTCAAGCGCCTGCTTCCGGGGCGCATCATCGGCGTGTCGCGCGACAGTCACGGCGCACCCGCGCTGCGCATGGCGTTGCAGACGCGTGAGCAGCACATCCGGCGCGAGAAGGCGACGAGCAACGTCTGTACCGCACAGGTGCTGCTGTCTGTCATGGCGAGCATGTACGGGGTCTATCACGGTCCCGCTGGCCTGACGCGGATCGCGCGACGGATTCAGCGCCTGGTAGCGACGTTTGTCGCAGGCCTCGACCAGCTGGGGCTGCAGGTGCTCCACGAGCAGGTGTTCGATACAGTGCGCGTCGAGGTCGGCGTGCACGGCATGCAGGACATCATGTCGGCCGCGGCGTCACATCGCGTCAACCTGCGGCGCCTCAGCGAAGGCTCGATTGGCGTGTCGATGGACGAGACGACGTTGTTGGCGGATGTCTCGGCGCTGCTGACGATCTTCAACGGCGGTGAGGCGCACGGACTCGACATCGACGCGTTGGCGGCGTCGGCGAACCCGCGCTACGACGAGCGCTTCGCGCGCACGTCGCCGTTCATGACGCACCCGGTCTTCAACACGTACCATAGCGAGACCGCGATGCTGCGCTACATCAAGCAGCTCGAGGCGAAGGATCTGTCGTTGTGCCACTCGATGATCGCGCTCGGCAGCTGCACGATGAAGCTCAATGCGGCAACGGAGATGTATCCGGTGACGTGGGCCGAGTTTGGACAGATGCATCCGTTCGCGCCGCGTGAGCAGGCCGCCGGCTATGCGCAGATGTTCACCGAGCTGGAGGCCGCACTGGCCGACGTGACCGGATTCGCCGCGGTGTCACTGCAGCCGAATGCCGGGTCACAGGGCGAGTACGCGGGCCTGCTGACCATCCGCCGGTACCACCAGGCGCGTGGTCAGGGACACCGCACGGTGTGCCTCATCCCGGCCAGCGCGCACGGCACGAATCCCGCCAGCGCGGCGATGTGCGGCATGCAGATCGTGCCCGTGAAGACGGCGCCGAACGGCAACATCGATGTGGCCGATCTGAACGCGAAGGCCGCTGAACACTCGGCGAATCTGTCCGCGTTGATGGTGACGTATCCGAGTACGCACGGCGTCTTCGAGGCCGACATTGCGGATATCTGCGCCACGATTCATTCGCATGGCGGCCAGGTGTACATGGATGGTGCGAACATGAACGCGATGGTCGGCGTGTGCCGGCCCGGCGATGTCGGCGCGGATGTCTGCCATCTGAATCTCCACAAGACGTTCTGTATTCCGCACGGTGGCGGCGGGCCGGGCATGGGGCCGATCGGTGTGGCATCGCATCTCGCGCCGCACCTGCCTGGTCACACGCCTGCGGGTCTGGGTACGTCGCTGAGCGCGGGCGCGGTCAGTGCTGCGCCATTCGGCAGCGCGAGTATCCTGCCGATCAGTTACCTGTACATCCGCATGATGGGTGCCGAGGGACTGGCCTACGCCACGAAGATCGCGATCCTCAATGCGAACTACATCGCGAAGCGTCTTGCACCGGCGTACCCTGTGCTGTATCAGGGCCCGAATGGCACGGTGGCACACGAGTGCATCGTTGATCCACGGCCGCTCAAGACCAGTGCCGGCATCGAGGTCGAGGACATCACGAAGCGGTTGATGGACTACGGCTTCCACGCGCCGACGGTCAGTTTTCCGGTCGCCGGGACGCTGATGATCGAACCGACCGAAAGCGAGAACAAGGCGGAACTGGACCGGTTCTGTGACGCCATGCTCGCCATTCGCGAGGAGATTGCGCAGGTGGAGCGTGGTGAGTTGCCGCGTGACGACAATCCGCTCAAGCATGCGCCGCACACTGCCAGCGCCGTGATCAGCGACGCATGGACGCACGCGTATTCGCGCGAGCAGGCGGCGTTCCCGATGGCCTACGTCCGCGCGGCGAAGTTCTGGCCGACCGTAGGCCGGATCGAAAGCGCGTTCGGTGACCGCAACCTCGTCTGCAGTTGCCTGCCGATGGAAGCGTACGCCGAGCGATGATCACGCCAGGAAAATAACGACGGCGGGGCCGGCTCAGCGGGTGGGTGCGGCCCCCCCGCGGTTGCAGCGGGGGGGAGGTGAGAGTGGTTT
>JANMNM010000179.1:0-12254 GCA_031373905.1 Gemmatimonadaceae bacterium
CCGCTTCGTCGGGCAGGCGGCGCAGCAGGGACTCGACGCGCCAGGCGAGTGCGTCGCGGGAGAAGGCATCCACCTCGTCGCGCGGAACGGTCGCGATCTCGAGACGACGCGCCAGCTGGTGAATGAAGCCGGACGGGAACAGCATCTCCATCGACGCAACCGCACCGAACGCATCGGCCAGCTCCAGCGTGAGCCAGCGGCGCATGCCCTGACTCTGCACCACGATGATGTCGTCCTCACGCGGCGGAAGCGGCGACTCACGCATCGTGCGCGCAAGGTGCTCCAGGAGCGGAGTCAGCCGCCGCGCTGTGACGAGCTGGAGATTCAGGGCACTGTGCATGATGGCAGGAGGCGGGCGTTCGTCACAGCCGTTTGGACGGCGGTCGTCGCTCAACCTACGTCAGATGGTCGTGCACACGCACACTCGATGCACGAGCGTCAGTTCCCCTTGGGCTGACAGGTGTCCATCAACGCACTCTTCATCGACTTGGGAGTTCCGATCGTTCGATAGAACTCCGCGAGGTACTCGAGCGCCGTGCGCTTCCGCTGCGGTTCGAGCCCCGACAACCCGTCGTAGACTGCTTCGATGGCTGGCCGGGCCTCCACGAATCGCGCCAACGTGGTCTGCCAGTGCACCGCCGGGAGACAGGGGCCACGATACAGCCGGTCAGTCACCACGCGGATGCCCAGCCGGGCATCCGGAAACGCATACCTCGGGTTGACCGACCCGCTCCAGTCGAAGTCGAAGGCCACGGGGAAGATGGTGCCGACGGAGTCCTTCATCAGGGAAATGTTGTGCAACGCGGAGATCGACCAGTCGGTGTTCCCTGCCATGTATTCGAACAGCGAGGTAATCGCGGTCTGCGCCGTATCGAGATCGGAGAAGATGGCACCGCGCGAATCGTCGAGTCTGAGCCTGAATCGCTTCGCGACTTCCTTGTCTTCCTCGACGAAGAATGCCCACGAAATCACGTCCGGCTGCGACTTCGTCGTGTCGCGATAGGTGATCCGCGCCAGGCGGGTGCGGAAATGGCGCGGGCTCACGAGTTGATACGCGCGATACATCGCGTATTCCCCCAGGATGTACTGCTCAAAGTCGGTGTTACCCGGGCGACAGTTGGTGGTGATCTTCAGCTCGTCGTTGCCCTGGAACAGCGTGCCACGTGCATCCTCCCGCTTGAACTCGAGCTTCAGGGGCGGAAACGCACAGTTGCGGGACTGACGACGGAAGTGTCCCCGCGCGCGAACCGTCACCGGGAAGGAGCGCACGCGGCCAGCCGAATCCGGATACGACAACGTCGCGGCGTGCGGCACGAACTTGGTGCTGTCGCGGTCACGGATCACCGTCCGCAGATCGGTCACGATGGTGACGTTGAGCACTGCGGTATCGCGGAAGAGGCCCTGTGCCTCGAGCGCTGGCGACCACGCGAGCAGCAGCATGCCCGGCAACACGGTGCGAAACCTGGACAGCCTCATCGTTTCATCTCCACTGAACGGATGTCGGCGTTTGGCAGACCGCGGAGCAACTCTGACACGATTCCGGGCGTGATGTCCTCGGCCAGCGCCACGCCGTACTCCAGGATGCGCTGCCCGTTGAGGCCCTTCGCCTTGCCCATGTATTTCCACCGCGAAAACAGGTCGTTGAATTCCGGCTCAGAGGCAGACCGCGTTCCCTCGACATCGGTGGTGTGGATGCGCAGCATGTGTGTGTACTCCATGCGTTCATCCTCGCCGGCGTCTGGCGCGTTGCGCTTCCGTCGCCGCCAGGCACGATCCGCCAGCGCCTCGAGCTGTTCCGGTGCCAGGTCCTTCAGTACTTCGTCATCCAGGCGGGCCACGAACGTCCCGGTCCGGTTGGCGTTCTGCAGCACGCGGTCGAGTCGCTGGGTGGCCTGACGTCCCTCGAGTGCGGGCGCGCGACCGAAATCCGTCTGCCAGAGGCCGAGCGCGAGGATGTTGTAGATGATGGAGATGGCAAACGCGACGGGTGGATCGACAGCCGCCGCGAGACCGATGCCCGTCACGACGAAAATGTTCGCCGCATCCTTGCTGTCGTCCAGAGTCGTGCGAAAGCGCACGGCCGCCACGATGCCGCCGAGCGAAAATGCCAGCTCCAGCGAGTGCTTGACCAGCACGACGATGCCGGCGACCGTCACCGGGAGGATCAGGAACGTCTGGACCACCGATTGCTGGTAGCCCTTCTTGTGCCGCGTGTAAGTGTAGATCCACGTCACGGGCAACGCCGTCGCAAACGCGGCGCACATGGCGATCACGGTCGGCACCAGGGCTGGGCCTGCGACCTGTGACGCGGCGAGGGTGGCGGCACGGCCTCCGCCGCCGTTGGTCAGGCGACCCAGTTCTCCGCCACCCAGGACCCCCCAGTCCAGCGGTGCATACCTGCCGACCAGCCACCACGCACCCGCCGTCGCGAGATACCACGCGACCGTGCGGAGCACGGTTCGAAGGAGGGGGCGTTGCTCGTCGCGCTGTGGCATCGATTCTTCAGTACAGGGAGTAGGACTGCCGCGCGAAGGTTGCGCCGCGCGACGTGGAAGAGCAACCGGCAGCCTGTCCTTCGGACAATCCTTTAGCTTGAACCATGCTCCGTCGACTCATCGCGACCGCGCAGGCGGTCACCCTCTGCGCCGTCAGTTCTGGCTGCGCCTCAGCGCAAAGTGCCCCAGCGCCCAGCGCGGGCCAATCCGCCATGGCCAAGCCGACCTTGGTGGTCTTCATCACAATCGACCAGCTCCGGGGTGACTACTTCGCCCGGTTCGGCCGGCAGTTCACCGGCGGGCTCCACCGATTCGATGTGGCGGGCGCGCACTTCACCAAGGCCTTCCAGGATCATGCGAACACCGAAACGGCACCCGGGCACGCATCCACGATGTCCGGGCGCTTTCCGGTGCACACCGGCATCGCCGCCAACTCCGCCGGTGTTGGCGATCCAGGCAGCCCGCTGATCGGCTCGACCGACCCGGGTGCATCGCCGTTCCGCTTCCGCGGCACGACGCTGCTCGACTGGATGAAGGCCACGAACAGGCGCACGCGATTCCTGTCGGTGTCGAGAAAGGACCGGGCGGCGATCCTGCCCATCGGCGCGTCGAAGGGTGACGTCTATTGGTACGCGAGCAACGGCGCGTTCACACAGAGCCTGTACTACGGCACGGAGCTGCCGAAGTGGGTCCGTGACTTCAACGACAAGCGCTACCCGGCGCGGTATGCAGGCACGGTCTGGTCACCGTTGCTCCCCGCAGCGTCGTACTCGGAAGCGGACAGCGTGCCGATCGAATCACTCGGCCAGAACTTCATGTTCCCGCATCCCATCTCCGACGATTCGACGCTTGCCGCTGCCTCGCTGGCGAACTTCCCCGTGATGGACGAGCTCACGCTGCGATTCGCGCTGGCTGGCGTGAAGCAGTTGCAGCTCGGGGCGGACAGGAACCGGACCGACCTGCTCAACGTGTCGCTGTCGACGACGGATGCCGTTGGCCACAGGTACGGACCCGACTCGAAGGAACTCCATGATCAGATGCTCCGCGTGGATCGCTACGTCGGCGCGTTCATCGATTCGCTCTTTGCCATTCGCGACTCGACGCGCGTGATCCTCGCGTTGACTGGCGATCACGGCATGTCACCCTTTCCGGATGGCCGTTCGACGGTCACACCGAATCCGGGCGCCCGGTCCGTTGATCTGAACCCGCCCGGCAACGCCGCCATGATCGCGCTCGCGGCCCTGGGCGTCGACACGAACCAGGTGGCGTTCGCGGATGGCATGTTCGCCGTTGGCGACACCACGTCATTCGTGACGGCGAAAGTCTCCGTGGACTCGGTGGCCCGGGCGCTCGCGGCACAGGTCCGCGCAATTCCGGGCGTGAACCGCGTCGACATGCTGTCCGATCTGGCGAAGGCCGACACCATTGCCGACCACATTGCACTGCGCTGGCAGCGGATGTTCGAACCTGGCGGTGTCGTGCGCTTCGTCACGACGCTCGACCGGTTCAACTACATGGCAGGCGTGCGATATGCGACGCATGGATCACCGTGGGATCAGGACGCATGGGTTCCGGTGATTTTCTGGGGCGCACCGTTCCAGCCTGGCAAGTACGACGAGTGGGCGCGCGTGGTGGACATGGCGCCGACGCTGGCGGAAGTGCTCGGCGTGACGCCGATGGAGAAGCTGGATGGTGTGGTGTTGCGGCGGGGGTTGAAGCGGTAGGTGCGCGGAGACGCCACGACGGAGTACGCCGTGCAGCTCCGACAGTGTGGTCGGGGCTGGATGATGTGCGAGGGTTGAAAGGCGACCAGTTGTGTGACACCGGCTACGGTGTGAAACCGGAGTTCGAGGGCTCCAGCGCATGGGTTGTCGTTCGTTGAGTCCGCTCAACGGGCAGATTCCTTGACGGGTTCTCGACGACCGGCTCGCCTCAGTGCTCATGCGTGTCGACGACCCGGCCCCCTTTCCCGAGTGAGCTGTCTCGAGAAGTGAACGCGACGGTGCAGCAGTCGGAAATCCGAGGGGTCAGGGTATCAAAAAGCATGTCTGATCGTTAGACTTATTTATGACCCTCGCCGCGTTCGCCCGTCTGCTCGGCACGCCGCCGAAATGGGTGCTCAACACGATGACCGCGCTGCGCCTCAAGCCGCGCTACACGCTCGCACTCGCACAGCGGCTCGCCATCACCCGCACGATACATGAAGGCGCCGGCATGCCGATTCCGGCCGCGTTCACGATGGCGCGTCAGGCGCTCAACGCCTGGAACGGCGGGACGGAACGCGTTTTACTTCCGGTGCCGACGACCGACGATGTCTCGATGGCGCTCGATGTCTATCGTCTGATGTCGGCCTTGTATGTGCGCCTTGCGGATCTTCGTGAGTCCTACGCGCCGCTGGTTCGAGGGCGACCGCGGACCCGACGCGTCAACGTGCTCGACGCCGCCACCGCGTGGGGGCTGGACCTGTCGCTGCTGCGCGACAACCTGCGGAAGACCCCGCACGAACGACTTCGCCAACTGGACGCGATGCGGGCGTTCGCCAGGAACGTCAGGCGCACGGCGACCTCCACACGGGAACGGCATGTTTGAAGCGATTCTCGCAGCGTTCGTGGCGCGTGGCATCCGCTTCGTGCTCGTCGGCGGCGTGGCCGCCACGATTCATGGCTCCGCACGATTCACCAACGACATCGATGTGTGCTACGACACCGCACCCGACAACGTCGACGGCCTGATCGAACTGCTGCTGCAGTGGAACGCGTATCTTCGTGGCGTTGAATCGGGCCTGCCGTTCATTCTCGATCGGCGCACCTTTCGCACGACACCACTCCTGACACTCACGAGCACGATGGGCGCGATTGATCTGCTCGACCAGGTACCAGGCGTCGGCGACTATCACGACGCGGTGGCTGCGTCTGAAACAGTCCACATCGGGATGACCGAGTTCCGTGCGCTCACACTCGAAGCACTGATCGCCTCAAAAAAGGCGGTGCGGCGCAAGAAGGATCTGGAGCATCTCATCGAGCTGGAAGCGATCCTCGCCCTCCGAGCGCGGTCGTAGGCCACCCACTGTGACGCCGAGCGCTGGTGCGTGGTACGACACAGCCGGTTCAAAAGGGGGCTCCAGCGGGACGCCGCATCGAACTCTGCCGCACGCGCTCCTTCGCCATGGCTACCTCCTCCCTGAATCGAATCAGGGTCGGCTGGGTGTCCACCCAACTCGCACGAGTCCATCTTCAACGTTGAGGTCACCCCCCTCGGGTTCGTTTCCCGCCCAACCGCCCCGTCATGCCGAGCCCACGTCGCTGGTCCGCGCACGTCTTCGTTGCCGTGTTCGCGATCGCAGCAACCGCGCACGCACAACCCCGCTTCGACCCGCAACGCTACACCGCACGCGCCGCCGACATCCCCATGCGCGACGGTGTCACGCTCCACACCGAAATCCTGATCCCGGCCGGCGCCACCGCCCCGGTGCCGTTCCTCTTCAAGCGCACGCCCTACGGTGTTGGAAACGCGACCCCGCGCATGATCGGCGGCGGTTACATGGAACTGGCCGAGGACGGCTACATCTTCGTGCTCCAGGACATCCGTGGCCGCTATCGCTCCGGCGGCAAGTTCGTGATGCAGCGCCCGTTGCGTGAACGCGGCAGCGGCGGCAACGCAATCGACGAAAGCACCGATGCGTACGACACGATCGAATGGCTGCTGAAGAACATTCCCGGACACAACGGCCGAGTCGGGATGCTGGGTGTCTCGTACGACGGCTGGACCGCCGCGATGGCCATGCTCGATCCGCACTCGGCGCTGAAGGCGGTCAGTGAGCAGGCATCGCCCGCCGACATGTTCCTTGGCGACGACTTCCACCACAATGGTGCGTTCCGGCTGAGTTACGGCTTCGAATACGCCTACATGACGGAAGCGACACGCGAGAACAGCGAATACAGGTTCAATCCGCCCGATACCTACGACTGGTACCTTCGCGTCGGCCCGCTCCGCAACATCCAGGAGCGTGTGATGCGCGACACGGTCCTCCCGTCGTGGCGCGACTTTGCAACGCACCCGAACTACGACGGCTTCTGGCAGCGGCAGTCGATGAACCGCTCGCTCACGCGCGTGACGGTGCCGACGCTGAACGTGGCGGGCTGGTGGGACCAGGAAGACTTCTACGGCCCGGTCACGATCTATCGCACGCTCGAAAAGCGGGATTCGCTCAGCCGGAATACGATCGTCATCGGGCCGTGGACGCACGGCTCCTGGGGAGGCGGGCCTGGCCGGATGCTCGATGCCATCGACTTCGGCTCAAACACCGCCGAGTACTTCAGGAAGCAGGTGCAGCGTCCGTTCTTTGCCTACTACCTGAAAGACGTGGGCGCGGCACCGGTGAAGGAAGCGCTCGTCTTCGAATCGGGCAGCAATCAGTGGCGCGCGTACGACGCGTGGCCAGCGCCCGGCACACAGACGCGCGCATTGTACTTCCACGACAATGGACGGTTGTCGTTCACGCCGCCGACTGCGGCAGCCGCGGCCGACAGTTTCATCAGCGATCCCGCCAACCCGGTCCCGTATCGCAAGCGACCCATCGAAGCGACCTACGCCTCGACGGGTTCGAAGTGGTACACGTGGCTGCTGCAGGACCAGCGCTTCCTCGACGACCGCCGCGATGTGCTCCGCTGGGTGACGGAGCCGCTCACGGAGGACGTGGTGATCGCCGGCGACGTCATGGCGAAACTCTTCGTCAGCACGACCGGTCAGGACGCCGACTGGGTCGCGAAGCTCATCGATGTGTACCCGGATGATGCCAGCGTGGACGCAAAACGGCGTGGCTATCAGTTGATGGTGTCGAACGATGTGTTCCGCAGTCGCTTCCGCGAATCGTTCGAGGTACCGACGCCGATGCAACCGAACACGGTGACACCGATCACCATCGATCTCCACACGCAGAGCTATCGATTCCTCAAGGGGCACCGGATCATGGTGCACGTGCAGAGCAGCTGGTTCCCGATCATCGATCGCAATCCGCAGACGTGGGTGCCGAACATCTTCGAGGCGACGGAATCGGATTTTCGCGCACAGACTCACCGTGTGTGGCGAACCGCCTCGCAGCAGTCACGCATCGAGATCCAGACGATCCTGCCCTGAGCAACACCGAACTGCCCAGGTCCTTCTGCACTCGCGCCATCGCCGCGGACGTTCGGAGTTCGCCCGGGACATCATCGATGCGCCAGCCGGCGCCGACGCGCTATCGCCTCGACAACAGCAGTCGCACGAGCCCCGGGATCGCCGATCGCTCTGGCGTGTGATCCGCAGTCAGCGTATCCACGCGAAACCCCCGTTGCTCGGCGCGCTTCGCCGACGGCGAAAAACTGTCTTCGGTCGCGCCCTTGTCCATCGTCAGGATGTAGTGCCCAGGCAGCGATCGCGACGCTGAATTCGTCAGCAGCAGCGTATCCGTCAGCGTCTTCAACGGATGCGGCACATCACGGGGCGCCGGTGCGTCGGCGGGCACCCAGCGCGGAATGATCATCCCGCCCTGCGCGCTTTCTGCAACCATCGCGTTGAATCCATCGCCCGCCAGCATGGCAAGGCTTTCCCCGGATTCCGGCACGAATGCATCGACGTACACGACACGGCCGATCCTGTCGGTGATCTGATCGGCGGCACCCGTGATCACCATGCCCCCGTAGCTGTGCCCGACGAGTACCACGTTTCGCAGGTTCTCGAAACGGATCGTGTTGACGACGTCCGAGATGTGCGTCTGAAGCCCCACCGTCGCTGACGCGAGATGCACCCGTTCGCCGAGCCCCGTCAGCGTCACCCGGTGCACGTGGTGCCCGCGTGCGGTGAGGGCGGAATCGACCGCCTTCCAATCCCAGCCACCGCCCCAGGCGCCATGAACGATGACGAACTCGCGGGGCACGGTGCGGCGAGCCTGCCCGCCGAGCGGCCCCACGGCGAATACCGCGAGCACGAGGAGCGAGCGGAGCAGCGATGACATGGCGGAGTACTGAACGGGACGGGTGGTCGCTCGCGAGGAAACACGTCGAGCCGGGAATAACGATGCGTCGCCGCGCACCGCACCGCCACCGCGTGCATGCGACCTTTATCACCACCGGCCGGCTCGGTCGGGCCCGCGCTGACACCCTCGCTGCGACGAGCCGTTACGCGTGTGACGACTCCCGGTGGGCCGACACATCACGATTGGCGAGACGATCCAGCATCGCCGAGATCTGCGCGGCGCGAGTGACCACGAGTGCGGCCAGTTCCGCCAGTCGCTCGTCAGTCACCGTACGACTCGCACCGCCAACCTGCAGCGCGCCGGCAAGCCTGTTTCCGCGGGCAAAGACGGGTGCTGCAGCGCCGAACGAGAGATCGCGCGAGGCGACACGCACGATCGCCGCACCATTCTCCCGAATGACGTGGAGCTCCCGCTCGAGCATCTGCGCATCAGGAAGTGCCGGTGTGCCCTGCGCGCCAGTACCACGGCGAAACAATGCGTGTCGCTCCGCCTCAGGCATCCACGCCAGCAGGACCTTGCCTGCCGCCGAATCGTAGAGCGGATGCCGGGCACCAGGCAGCTCTGGCACCGAGACCGGCAGCGAGCCCTCGGCAATGTCGACGACGATCCCCGTCAACCCGCTGCGGATCATCAGGGTTGCCGTTTCGTCCGTCTCGGACGACAACCGACGCAACACGGGGTTGCCTGCCCGCTGCAACGGGGTCGATCGTTGCGCGAGCGACCCGAGCTCGGCGAGACGCATGCCAAGCCGGAAGCGTCCCGTCGCCGCATCGCTGTCGAGATACCCGGACATCGAAATCCGGGCCAGCAGCCGGTACGTGGTGCTGCGCGGCATCTGCAGTGCCTGCGCCACCTCGCTCGCCCCCCACTCGGGGCGATCGGGGGAAAAGAGCGCCAGCAATGCGTTCAGTTTTTCGATCATCGCGCCGCCCGCCAGCACGGCGTTCGCGTCGCAGACACCGGCGCACGCTGCAGCGCAGCCGAGTCGAGCCGACGGGAACTCCACCAGCGCGGCATTCCGGAAATTCTCGTCACGCTGTTCCAAACTGAATCAGAAGACAGCGCGCTCGCGGCTCCCGACTGCCGGTTGCACACATGCCACAAAACACCGCTCACCGATGCGAAAGCTCCACCGCCCCGCACACTCGGCAGTCACCAGATTGAAAGTCTCAAAAAACAAGACTTTCTCGTATTGGTGACCTGTAATGTTACGGAGCGGCAGTAGTGCACCGCAAGAGCGTGCAGACCGCTCGACGTCGGCACCAAATCTCAAACGGATGTTTCCGCGGCGCGCAGGCGTGGCCGCGGCGCGGCATGCTCAGGGAACGACAGACGAACTGGTCACGCGTTCCAGCAACGCAGCCGCGCGCGCGATCAGGTCACTCTCGCGCAACAACGCTGCGGCCAGTTTGGAAATCTGTTCGTCGGCTGTCTTCCAGTCGCGTTGCTCGATCGCCTCGCGCACTCCCGGCATGGTCTTCACTCCGTACCCGGTGTAATAACCGGGCGCGTACAGTGCATGCTGGTACCACGGACGCCTGGGCAAACCACCGGGAATCAGCATCACCTGATCGCTCTGCTTGAGCAGCGCATTCACCGTAGCGAGCGCCGCCGCGCCGGTATTGTTCCCCGATTGAAACGCGCTGTAGGCACGCTCGAAGCGTTCCGCCATGCGCGTCAGCGAGTCCGTCGCATTCTGCACGGGCGCGAAGTTCAGGTGCGGCGCTGCCTGCTGCGCCGTCGGTGGCAACAGCGGCCGGCGCGGATCGTTCGTGACAGCATACGCTCCCTCAGCCAGCCGCCGGTTCAGCTCATCGATCGTCTTCGCGGTGGTCTCGCGCAGCGATGTCACCTCACCGAGGTAGCGTGAGGCCGTGGCCGCGAGATTGCCGAATTCCGAGGGCAGCAGATCGGCGTTGGCCACACGCATGATCATCGTGCCAGCCACCTGCGCCAGCGCACGACCGTACACGAACGAACTGTCGCTGTGCCGCGTGTACCAGGTGAAGGTGTCGTAGATCGAGTGGTAGATGCCACCACCATCGCTCCCACCGAAACCGATGTTGAGCGTTGGTACGCCAGCATGCTGCAAGAATGGCGTGAAGTCGGATCCCGAGCCGAGTGCCTCGATGCGGAGATCGCGCATCGATCGCGCCTCGGTATTCCCCGCAATCACTTCGCTCATCCGCTGTCGTTGCAGGACGGTCACATTGGACTCCGGATCCATCACGTCACCGGCCACTTCCGTGACAAAGCGTTCGAGCGCATGCGACCCTGCGGCGCCAAACGTTCCGCGGCCATTGCCGTCGGTATTGAGGTAGAAGACACCCTTCGCGCGCATGTCCGTCATGTGCTCTTCCACCCATTCCGTGGAACCGAGCAGGGATGGTTCCTCGCCATCCCACGCCGCGTAGATGATGGTGCGCTTCGGCCTCCAGCCCTGCCGCACCAGCAGTCCGAGCGCTCGTGCTTCCTCGAGCTCTGCCACCATGCCCGAGATCGGATCCTCGGCGCCGTTGACCCACCCGTCGTGATGATTGCCTCGCATCACCCATTCATCGGGGAACGTCGAGCCCTTGAGCGTCGCGATCACGTTGTAGAGCGGCGTCTGCTTCCAGTCGAACTCGAGGCGCAGGTGTACGCGAGCCGATCCCGGACCCAGGCGATACGTGATCGGGAGACCGCCACGCCACGCGGGCGGTGCCACCGGGCCGGTGAGCGCTGCCAGCAATGGCTGCGCATCGGCGTAGGAAATCGGCATGACCGGGATCTTCATGATCGTGATCGCGTCCTTCCGGTCGAGCCGCGTGGCGCCCGGTGTTGCGCCGACTCCCGGCGTCAATGGATCACCGGGGTATGTCGGCATGTCGAGCACACTGCCGCGCTGCACACCATCCTTCGGACGGTACGGGCCATCGGGATACGTCTCGCCCTCCGCATATCCGTCATCGCGCGGATCCGAATAGATCAGCGCGCCCACCGCCCCATGTTCGTACGCGACCTTGGGCTTGATGCCGCGCCATGATCCTCCATAGCGCGCGATGACGATGGCACCCTTGACGGAGATGCCGCGTCGCTCGAGCTCTTCGTAGTCGGCGGGCACGCCATAATTGACATACACGAGTGGCGCGGTGACATCACCGTCGGCGCTGTACGCGTTGTACGTCGGGAGCTGCTCGGCGCGCTGATTGGTCGTCGGATCCTCGGCCAGAATCGGCTCCTCGAGGCGCGCACGGAATCGCGTGGGTGCGACGAGTTCGAGCACACGAACACGCGGCGTCGGGAACAGCACGTCAAAGCGTTCGATCCGCGCCTCCCATCCATACGACTCGAATTGTGCGCGCAGCCATTCCGCGTTGTCCTTGCCATATGGCGAGCCGAGATGGTGTGGCCGCGCGGCGAGCCGACGCATCGCCTCTCGCATCCGGGCTGGCTCCGGGATGGCACGAAATCGTGTCTCCCATTCGCGCTGCGATCGCGAACTGGCGGCGCTGAATCCGCGGATCGGCGGGTCTTCGATGCGCGGCGCGGCGGCGAGAAGGCAGCCAAGCAGCAGCGCTGGAACGGCGATCGCGGAAGAGCGGCGGAAATGCAGCATGTCGAGTCACACGGCAACGAGGAGTGTGCGTCTGCGCGCTGGAGAAGGCGCACGGTTGACTCAATGCTCGCGTGAGACTCACGGAACGACAACGCCCCGCAACAGAGTGACTCTGTTGCGGGGCGCGCCGGTCCCAACGTGGTCCACA
>JANMNM010000203.1:0-11331 GCA_031373905.1 Gemmatimonadaceae bacterium
CCCCCCCCCCCGCGTTTCTGCTTGCGCCCGGGTCTCAGGCCACTGTGAACGGTTGTTCGAGGCTGCGCGATTGCGGCGTCATGAGTCGCGCGCCTGTCTCCGTGATGACCATGTCGTCCTCGAGCCGCACGCCGAACTCACCCGGGATGTAGATGCCCGGTTCATCCGAGAAGACCATGCCGGGCTGGAGCGGCAGCGTGTTGCCCTTCACCAGGTACGGCCACTCGTGACCGTCCATTCCCATGCCGTGGCCGACGCGGTGGGTGAAGAACTTGAATCCCGGGCCGAAGCCGGCATCGACGATGATGCGGCGTGCGGCGGCGTCCACCGATTCGCAGGCGACCCCAGGGCGCGCTGCGGCCAGCGCGGCGGATTGCGCCTGGAACTCGATCTCGAACACGTCCTTCATCCGCTGTGTCGCCTTGCCGAGCACGAAGGTGCGAGAGATGTCAGAGGAGTAGCCTTCAACCTTGCAGCCACCGTCGATCAGCACGATCGATCCCTCGCGGATGACCTGCGGTTTTGCCGAGCCGTGGGGCAGCGCGGAGAACTCGCCAACCTGCGCGCCGGCACTGCCTTCGTAGCCGAGTTTGCGATGCGCCTCCTGCACGAGCTGCGAGAACTGTGACTGCGTCATGCCATCGGTGAGCGACTTCCAGGCAGCCTCGTACGCCGCCAGCGTGACGGCGCACGCATGTTCCATCAGCGCGATCTCGTGTGCGTCCTTGACCATGCGGCATCCGGCGGAAACCGGCGTTCCGCTCACCAGGCGGCAGTTCGGCAGCGCGCGACCGATCCCTTCATGGAAGACGTACTTGACGGTCTCCTCGATGCCGATCGTGGTTGCGGACAGTCCGCGCTCGCGCATGCCTTTCGCGACCAGTGCGTGCGGGTTCTCGTCTTCCTCCCAGGCAAACACCTGGGCATCGGTGCCGAGTGGGCCGGTGTGCGCCTGCTCCATCGCACGTTCCTCCTCGAACTTCGGCGTGACGAGGAACGCGCTGCCGCGCACCGGAATGATCGCCGCAAGCATGCGTTCGCTGGTGCCCCAGCGAATCCCGGTGAAGTACTCCATCGATGTGCCGCCGGTGAGGACCAGCGCGCCGATCTTCGCCTCGCGCATCAGGCGACGCGCCTTCTCGAGCCGTCCCCTCCGTTCCTCGACGGAAATCGGCGTGACCCCCTCGGTCATCGGCTGGAGCTCCCGGATCGCCTCGGGGAGGTCCGTCATTCCGGCTTTGATGACGCCCGACTGCTGCGGCTGTGGGCGAAGGCCGAGGGCGGCGCCGGTGAGCACTGCTGAGGAGGAGGCGACGAAGTGGCGGCGCGAGGACATGGGAGGCGTCGGGAGGGATGGGGGTGGCACTGCGGGCAGCGGGGCCCGTGACATGCAGAATATGGGCGCAGGCAACGGCGCACGCAGGAGGGAGTTGCGCGTACTCCGTGCCGTGCCCTCAGGGCCCTCCGGGCGTATACTGCGACATCGTCGCTGACGTCCTCACGCGCACGGATCGCGCAGCAACCCTTTCCACCTGAGCCCCGGGTTTCCTTGCCAGTGCTGTCTTCGCTGTCGCCCTTGCGCACGGCTTTCATCGCAGGCTCCTGCTGGCTGCTGACGCTCGCGGGATGCGGCACGGATCAGGCTGGGCCCACGGCGGTCGTCGATCCCGTCCCACCGATCGCGCTGCAGCCGGCAACGCGGCGCCTGCCCCTGCTGAAGATCACGACCACCGGCGGCGCCGCGATCGTATCGAAGGATGTCTACGTCACGGGGGCGATGAGCCTGACCGATTCCGCCGGCACCGAAGTGGCGCAAGGCAGTCTCGAGATCAAGGGCCGCGGCAACACGACCTGGCTGTTCTTCCCGAAGAAGCCATACCGTCTGAAACTGACGACCAGCACGCCACTGCTTGGCATGCCGGCGAACCGGCACTGGGTATTGCTCGCGAACTATTCCGACAAGACCATGTTGCGCAATGACCTGGCGTTGACGCTCAGTCGCATGGTGGGCATGGTGTGGACGCCGTCAGCGCGCTTCGTCGACGTGGAGATCAACGGGACGTACGAGGGAGTGTACCAGCTGGTGGAGCACATCCGGATCGGGACTGATCGCGTCAATATCCAGGCCATGAAATCGTCCGACACCAGCGCCACGAACATCACTGGCGGATACCTGCTCGAGGTCGACGAGCGACGGGGAGAGGATTTCTGCTTCAACTCGACGATGACGCGCATGGTGTTCTGCGCCAAAGACCCCGAGGTGTTGCTGCAGCCGGAGTGGGCGAAGCAGAAAGTGTACATCGTGAACTACATCGCGCGCACCGACTCGGCGATTTTCGGACCCAAGTTCGCCGACCCCACCGTGGGATACGCCGCGTTCATTGATGTCGAATCCGCGATCAACTACAACATCGTGCAGGAGGTCGTCAAGAACGTTGACGGGAGCCTTCGATTCAGCGGCTACATGTACAAGCCGCGTGGCGGCAAGCTGACCTTCGGCCCGGTGTGGGATTTTGACCTTGCGTTCGGCAACGTGAACTACGACGATGCCGACAAGATCAGCGGCTGGCATTCCCGCAACGCGCAGTGGTATACGCGACTGTTCCAGGATCCTGTCTTTGCGGCTCGATTCAAGGCGCGCTGGATCGAAGTGAAGCGTGCCGGTGTCATCGACTCGCTCCAGCACCTCGTCTTCTCGCGCGCGAACTACCTGAGTGCCGTGCAGGTCCGGAACTTCGAGCGGTGGCCCATCCTCAAGACGTACGTCTGGCCCAATCGCGTCGTGACGGGATCGTATGATGGTGAGGTCATCGCCATGAATGCCTGGCTGCTCGATCGGACGAGCTGGATGTACGCCGAGATCGGCAACTAGATCGGCAACTAGCGTGTTGAAGCGGAAGTTCACGGCAAAAGAACGACCATTCTGATGCGAATTTCTACCTCAGAACACTAGCCAACCCTGATGTGTCGCTGCCGCCGATGGCTGGCGCCACGGAACTGAACCCTCCTCTGGATCGCACCATGCCCCATGCCTGCCGTCTCCTGATCGCTTCGATGCTCGTCGCGGGTGCCGTCGTGGCGCAGACTCCGCTGACCCCACACCAGCGTGCTGCGCGCGAAGTGTACGAGCAGCTGGTCGAGATCAACACGGTGGATTCGGTGGGTTCCGTGACGAACGCGGTGCAGGCAATGGCGGCACGCTTCCGGGCGGCGGGATTTCCGTCGTCGGATATCCACGTCATCATTCCGCCTGGTCATCCGACGAAAGGCAACCTGGTCGTGCGGTATCGCGGTCGCGGCGGATCCCTCAAGCCGGTCCTGCTCCTGGCGCATCTCGACGTCGTCGCGGCGCTGCCCAGCGACTGGTCACGAAATCCATTCGAGTTGCAGGAAGCCAATGGGTTCTTCTACGGGCGCGGTACCGCGGATGACAAGGCGATGGCGGCCATGTTCGTCTCGAATCTGCTGCGGTACAAGCGGGAAGGATTCGTGCCGTCGCGCGACCTCATCCTTGCGCTGACGGCGGACGAGGAAGGCGGCGCAGCCAATGGCGTCGAGTATCTCGTTGAGAAGCACCGCGCGCTCATCGACGCGGCATACGCCATCAACGAGGGCGGCGGCGGAACGCTCAACGGTACGACACCGGTGTTTCACTCGATTCAGGCAGCCGAGAAGGTCCCGGTCAACTTCACACTGACGGTGTTGAACCCAGGCGGGCACTCGAGCGTTCCGCGCCCGGACAACGCGATCAACCAGCTGGCGGCCGGGTTGGTGAACCTCGCGAGATACACGTTTCCAGTCGCGTTGAACGCGATCACGAAGCCCTTCTTCGAAGAGACGGCGAAGGTCGAGAAGCCGGCGGTCGCCGCGGCGATGCGCGCCGTGGCAGCGAACCCGGGAGACAGCGCCGCGGCAGCAACGCTCTCGCGCGACCCACGCTATTCATCGATGTTGCGAACGTCGTGCGTTGCGACACGCCTCTCGGGCGGCCACGCCTACAACGCGCTGCCGCAGACCGCGACCGCTAACGTGAACTGCCGCATCGTGCCCACGTCAACACTCGAAGAGGTGCAGGCGACCATCGCCCGCGTCGTCAACGATACCTCGATCCGCATCGCGCTCACCGTACCGAGCAACGAGAAGTTCGGTGTCGCGCCGGACGCGATCGATGCCACGCTCCTCTCGAGCGCAACGGCGTTGACGCGCCAGATGTGGGGCAACATCCCGGTGATCCCAACCATGAGCACCGGTGCCACGGATGGCCGGATCCTGCGCGCCGTCGGTATCCCGACCTACGGAGTGAGCGGCATCTTTTCCCAGCCCGGCGAGAACAACGCGCACGGCCGAGATGAGAAGCTCCGGACGCGCTCGTTCTACGAAGGGCTGGATTTCCTCTACCAGCTCGTCAAGCAGGTGGCGGGAACGATCGCGATGTGACGGAGGTGGACCGACGATGGAGCGAGGGAAGGGAGGCGGGCAGGCGTGCACCCGCCATGCTTCCTCCCCTCGCGTCGGGGTGTGCCGTGAGAGAAGTTTGGACGGCTGTGCCACTGCCATTCATCCTCACAGGACGCCCCCCATGCGGACCATTCGCTTCGATACTGCACTCGTTGCCACGCTGTTGTTCGCCGTCGGCATCACAAGCCAGGCGCACGCACAGCGGACCGCGGGTTCGGCCACGCGGCCCCCGTCGTCGGCGACGGCATACGACCCGCAGCTCTACTCGGCGCCAACGGCGACTTCCGGTGCGATGAAGTCGCTCCGCTGGCGCAACGTGGGACCCACACGTGGTGGACGTGCGAACGCGGTCGTCGGCGATCCCACCAAGCCATTCACATTCTACTTCGGCGGTGTGAACGGCGGCGTCTGGCGGACCACCAACGGCGGACAGCGCTGGACCAACATCACCGATGGCAAGACCGACATCTCGTCTGTCGGTGCAATGGCGATTGCGCCGTCTGACCCGAACGTCATCTACGTCGGCACAGGCGAGTCGCAGCTGCGCGAGGACCTGACCTTTGGTACCGGTGTGTACCGAAGCACGGATGCCGGCGCCACGTGGAATCGCCTCGGATTGCCGGATTCACACCAGATCGCCGACATCATCGTCGATCCCCGCGACCCCGATCGTGCCTACGTGGCCGCGATGGGACATGCGTTCGGCCCGAACAGCGAGCGCGGGGTCTTCCGCACGACCGACGGAGGCAAGACCTGGAAGCGCGTGCTGTTCATCAATGACTCCACGGGCGCCAATGACCTGAGCATCGATCCGTCGAATCCGCGGATTCTCTATGCATCGATGTACAAGTTTCAGAGAACGCCGTGGTCGATGATCTCCGGTGGCGGTCGCAGCGGCATCTGGAAGACGACAGACGGCGGTGAGACCTGGACCGAATTGACGTTCAAGCCGGGTATCCCATCGAAACCGCTTGGCAAGATCGGCGTCGACGTATCGCCGGCCAACCCGCAGCGCATCTACGCCAGCATCGAGGCGCCCGACTCGTCGGGTGGGATCTTTCGCTCGGATGACGCTGGCGAGAGCTGGCAGCGAATGAACACCGATGCACGGTTCTGGGTGCGTGCCTGGTACTACTCACAGGTGACGGCCGACCCACTCGACGAGAACACCGTGTACGTGATGAACCTCGGCGTGTACCGATCGATCGATGGTGGAAAGTCGTTTGGCCGGGTCCGTGTGCCGCACGGTGACACGCACGCGATGTGGATCGACCCCAAGGATTCGAAGCGGATGATCAATTCGAATGATGGTGGCGGGACGATCTCGTTCGATCGCGGAGAGACGTGGTCGAGCGTCTACAACCAACCGACCGCGCAGTTCTACCACGTCACGACGGACAACCAGTTTCCGTATCGCATCTACGGTGCGCAGCAGGACAACTCGGCGGTGTCCATTCTCAGCCGATCCGACGACGGCATGATCGGCGAACGGGACTACTACAGCGTTGCCGGTTGCGAGAATGCCACCGTCGCCGTCGACCCGCGAAACCCGCTCGTGACGTACGGCGGGTGCTACATGGGCTCGTTCACGCGGTACGATCACGGGCGTCGTCAGGAGCGGGATATCTCCGTTGGCATGCGCAACTATGACGGCTGGGCCGCCGGTGATGTACCGGAGCGCTTTCAGTGGACGTTTCCCGTCCTGATCTCGCCGCACGATCCGCAGACGCTCTACGTGACGTCGCAGCACGTGTTCCGCTCGCGAAACGAGGGGGCGAGTTGGGAGAAGATCTCGCCGGACCTCACGACGCACGACCCGAAGACGCTGCTGCGCACGGGCGGACCGATTCATGGCGAGATGACGGGCGCCGAGTGGTATGCAACGATCTATGCGTTCGTCGAGTCGCCGAAGCAGAAGGGTGTGCTCTGGGCCGGATCGGACGACGGCCTGATCCACGTGTCGCGCAACGGTGGCGCGACGTGGGAAAACGTCACGCCTCCCGGTTACGGCCGACTCACGCGCACTGCGCACATCGATGCGTCTCCGCACGACCCTGCCGTGGTGTATGTGGCGGCGAACCGGTATCAGCAGGACGACTTTGCACCGTATCTGTGGAAGAGCGCCGACTACGGCAAGACCTGGACGAAGATCGTGACAGGCATCCCGTCAACGGCGTACACTCGCGTCGTTCGCGAGGACCCGGTTCGGCGCGGCCTCCTCTACGCTGGGACCGAGATCGGCGTGTGGGTGAGCATGGATGATGGCGCGAACTGGCAGCCGTTGCAACTCAACCTGCCGCGCGTGAGCGTTCGCGACCTGACGGTGCACGGCAACGACCTGATTGCCGCCACGCATGGCCGGGCATTCTGGGTGATCGACGACGTGTCCCCGTTGCGCGAGCTGACGGACGTCGTGATGAAGAAGCCGGTACACCTGATGCAGCCTGCGACGGCGATCCTCTGGGACGGTTCCGGCTGGAGGCGAGATGGAGCAGCCGGCGAGAACCCTCCGCCAGGGGCACTCGTGGACTACTGGCTTCGGGAAGCACCCGCGGCCGGCACGGCCGTGACCGTACAGTTCCTCGATGCGAAGGGCACGTTGATCCGCACCTTCACTGCGGCCAATGCGGCCGACACGACGCGGGTGGCGAATGACACCGTCGCGGCCCGCAAGGTGGCGGCGGATTCACTCGCGTATTACGCCGCCGACTCCATTCCGCGGATCAAGGCCGGCACGAACCGATTCCACTGGGACCTCCGCTACTCCGACGCGCGCGAACTGAAGAACACCGTGATCGATGAAGGCTCCCTGGCTGGGCCGAAGGTCCCGCCGGGTACCTACACGGTTCGCCTCATCGTGGGGAAAGACTCGATGAGCCGGCAATTCGCGGTCGTCGCCGATCCGCGGTCCACGTCAACGACCGCAGAGCTCACGGCGCAGTTCGATGCAGCCATGCGGGTGCGCGCGCGGCTCAACGAGCTGGTCGAGAAGGTTGAACGCCTCGAGGACATCCAGGCCCAGCTCGACGCGCGTGTCGTGCAGACGAAAGACGCGCCCTACGCCAAGCAGGTGGCCGACGCAGCCAAGGCTGCACGGGTCAAGCTCGAAATGGTACGCGGAGAACTGTATGAGACTGCCTGCCACGTGGATCAGTGCACGCTCGATCAGCCGGTGCGCTTGTACAACTGGTTCATCACGCTCAACTCGCAGCTGCAGACGGGTGCGTATGCCCCAACCCAACAGCATGGCGAGATCTTCACTGACCTCTCGACCAAGCTGGATACGCAGCTGCGGGCACTCGAGCGCATCGAGCAGGATGACATCCGGAAGTTCAATGAGCTGCTGCAGAGCCTGGGGATTCCCAGCGTCTACATGAAGCCAAAGCCGCCCATCGGCTGACGGAGCCTGGGAACCGTCGAGACGTCTGCCGGATAGGCTGGCGTCTCGACGGTAGGCATCCAGGTTCTTTCAATCGGCTCGTGCATGCAACGTCTTTCCTTGTTGTTCCTTCGCGTCTCACTCGGTGGCCTGATGATCTACTGGGGCATCGACAAGCTGATCAACGTGAGCCATGGCCAGACCGTGGCCGAGAAGTTCTACGGCGGCGTGTCGGTGACGACGGCACCGATGCAGGCGTTCGGAGTGGCGCAGATCGCACTCGGCGTACTGGTCGGCGTCGGACTGCTGCGACGCTATGCGTACCCGGTCCTGCTGCTGATCACGGGCACCACGCTGCTGGCGGTCTGGAAGTCGATTGTGGACCCGTTCAAGGTCGTGGTCGAGGGAGGCACGCTGATCTTCTACCCATCGCTGATCATCGTCGCGGCCGTGCTGGTGATGCTGGCCTTCCGGGAGCATGATACGATCGCGCTCGACGCCAGGCGGGCCCGCCCGTAGCCCGCCTGCCTGCGCAAGTCATGGCAGCGAAGCATCATTCCCGGATGCGACACCACCACGGTGTACCCCTCCTCGCCTCAGCAGCCCTGCTCTTCGCTGCCTGTAGCGCGCCGCAGCGAACCCCAGCGACGCCGGTGACGTCCGCCGCGTTAACCAGCGAGGAGCCGCACCGCCCGCGATATCACTTCACGCCGCCCGCCAACTGGATGAATGATCCGAACGGCATGGTGTACTACGACGGTGAATATCACCTGTTCTACCAGTATTACCCGCAGGGAACGGTGTGGGGGCCAATGCACTGGGGCCATGCCGTCAGCAGGGACCTCGTGCGCTGGGAGCATCTGCCGGTCGCGCTCGCGCCGGATTCGCTCGGTCTGATCTTCTCCGGCAGTGCCGTGGTGGACTGGAAGAACACGAGCGGCTTCGGCGTCGATGGCAAGCCGCCGATGGTGGCGATGTACACGTATCACGACATGGCGCGCGAAAAGAGCGGCGCCGCGACCTTTCAGACGCAGGCCATCGCGTACAGCGTCGATCGCGGTCGCACCTGGACGAAGCACGCCGGCAATCCCGTCGTGCCAAACCCCGGGCTCAAGGACATGCGCGATCCGAAGGTCATCTGGCACGAGGCATCGCAGCGCTGGATCATGATCCTTGCCGCCGGCGATCGCGTCCGGCTGTTCGCGTCGTACAATCTCCGGGAATGGCAGCAGGTCAGTGAGTTTGGTGCGACGATCGGCGCGCACGGCGGTGTGTGGGAATGTCCCGACCTGTTTCCGCTCAAGGTCGAGGGAACGGGCGAGACGAAGTGGGTGATGCTCGTGAGCATCAATCCCGGTGGGCCGAACGGCGGGTCTGCCACGCAGTATTTCGTCGGCGACTTCGACGGCTCCACGTTCACGCTCGACGCGGCGTTTGCACCATCGGTTGGCGCGGCGGGCGTGGAATCGTCGCGCGGTGTGTGGGTCGACTACGGTCGCGACAACTACGCGGGCGTGACATGGTCCGATATTCCGGCCGACGATGGGCGACGCCTGTTTCTCGGATGGATGTCCAACTGGGATTACGCTGACGTGGTACCGACGATCGCGTGGCGCAGTGCGATGACGGTTCCGCGCGCGCTCACACTGCATCGTACGCCGATCGGTCCACGACTGTACTCAGCGCCTGTGAAGGAACTGCGGATGCTGCGCACCGAGACCGTCTCGATGCCGGCACAGCGTCTCGACGGTTCGGTCGACATCAGGATGCCGCGGGGGACGACTGCCGCTGCGGCGGAGGTCGACCTGGAGTTTCTGGTGACTCCCGGCGTTGCCTCCGATGTGGCGCTGGAGCTGCGGAACGCCGCCGGCGAGACGTACCGGGTTGGACTCGACGTGGCACGGAAGCAGTTCTACAGCGATCGCACTGCGCTCCCGCACGCGTTTTCCGCGAAATTCGCCACCGCTATCCACCGTGCGCCACGCATCGCCACTGACTCGATCGTCCGCATGCAACTCTACCTCGATCGCGCATCGGTCGAATTGTTCGCCGATGGCGGTGCGACGGTGCTGACCGATATCGTGTTTCCCTCGGAGGATTTTGCCACCATGCGATTCGTCGTCCGTGGGGCCGCGGTGAAACTTCGCTACGCCACGATCTCCGGACTGCGAGCAGGCACACCATGACCACATCACGCTCTCAACGCTCCGCCGCCTGCCTCCTGGTCGTGGCGTTCGCTGTGCTGGTGCCACAGGTTGCCGAAGGCCAGCAGCCCTTTCCGCGTGGCTGGGAGGGCCGGTGGGTCGGCACGCTGACGACATTCGTGCCGCCGGACTCCGTGCGCAACCGGATTCCGATCTCGCTCGACATCACGCCCCTCGAGTCTGACCCGGCGTCGTTCGAGTGGCGCACGATCTTCAACGCCGATACGGTGCGCGGCCTGCGGCCGTACCGCCTGATCGTCGAGGACGCGAAGAAGGGCAAGTACGCCACCGACGAACGCAACGGCGTGCTGCTCGATGATTCGTACATCGGGGGTGTACTCACCAGCGTCTTTCAGGTGCAGACGCAGGTCCTCGAGAGCCGCTATTTCGTGCGCGGAGACACCCTCACGCATGAACTGAGCTGGTGGAATACGGCCGCCACGCGCACCGTCACTGGCGCCGGTGCGAACTCGGAGAACGGATCCGAGATCCGCTCCTTCCGAGTGCTCGGCATGCAGCGGTCAGTCATGGTGCGCCAGCGCCCGTAGTACCACGCTGCATTCGCTCCGTTCCGCTCTCACCCCTCTCCCGATCCGGATCATGAGCACGGTACGCACGTCTCGTTTTCTCACGCTCTCCGCCTGTCTCGTCTCCGCGCACCTCGCGCCTGCGGACGCACAAGGGCCGGTCACTGGCGCGAGCGCCCGCAGCGCCGCCCGCGTGTACCGCGAGCAGCACGAAGGCGACATCCTCACCGAGTTCGCACAGCTGCTCTCGCTGCCGAACCTCGCCAGCGATTCAGTCAACATCCGTCGCAATGCGGACTTCCTCGTGCGCATGCTGAACGCCCGTGGCTTCACCAACACGAAGCTGCTGACGGTGCCGGGGGGCCCGCCGGCGGTGTACGGCGAGTTGCCGCAGCGAGGCGCGACAAGGACGCTCGTGCTCTACGCGCACTACGACGGACAGCCCGTTGATGCTGCCCGCTGGACAACGCCACCCTGGGCACCGGTATTGCGCACGAAGGAGGTGCACGTTGGCGGCACGATCATCCCGATTCCGACCGGCAGCGGACGGGTGGACGGTGAGGCGCGCATCTACGGGCGATCTGCAGGCGATGACAAAGGCTCGATTCAGGCGATTCTGTCCGCGATCGACGCGATGAAGGCCTCGCAGATGGCGGCGAGCGTGAATCTCAAGGTGTTCTTCGAGGGCGAAGAGGAGGCGGGCTCCGATCACCTCGCCCAGATCCTGACGACGTACGCGCCACAGCTGGCCGCCGACGCATGG
>JANMNM010000225.1:0-51021 GCA_031373905.1 Gemmatimonadaceae bacterium
CAGCGCGAGTCCAAGCCACCCAAGCCAGATGGGCCAGATCCCGCCGTTGTGATACTCGTATGGCCGATTGCGGAACTCGTGGAGATGATAGCGACGCAGGGCCGACCAGTCCGGGTGACTTTCGTCAATGACGGGATGAAAGGCGGGAGGCAGGCGTTTCGCATCGAGAAACTCCGCCGTGACCCAGTCCAGTGCCGAGGCGCTCATCGCCGGTGCGAGATCCGAGAGAGCGAGCAGACTGCATGCCGCGAGATCGAACATGTCACGCCGTGTCGCGGGGGAGAACGAGGCGATCGGGTGACAGGCGGCTGCGCGCACGTCAGGCCAGAAGCTCTCGTCGATGCGGGCCGCGATCGCTGCCGCTTTGCGCTGCCAGTCGGGCCGCTCGTACGTGGCGCCGAGGAGGCGGAGGGCCCAGGCGCGCAGCACCTGATCGTAGAGGATGTAGCCGTCATAGATGTACTCATCGGCCCAGTTCCCGCCGGTGGGGACATAGATGAGGTGGCGGCCGTTGTACTCCAGGGCGTCCAGGACTCTGACGGCGGCGCGCACGGAGTCCGCGAAGGCACCGGGGTCGATCGCCTCGCGTCGTGCCGCGAGCGCGACACCGAGGAGGTACCATGTCGCCCCGTCGACGCGTGGGGCGAGCGAGCCAAAACTCACGACGTGCGGCTGGCCGGGTCGGATCTCGAAGTTCGAGGCGATCTGGCCCTCGGCGCCCTGCAGGTCCCGCAGCTTCTCGAGCGTCCGGACGAGGCCCGCAGTGATGGCAGCGTCGTCGAGCAGCAGTCCCGCAATGCCAGCCATGACGGCGTCACGGGAGAAGATCGCCCGGTAGTTCGCCGTGCTCTCGGTGGACGCCGAGGCATGAATGCCATGCGGTCCGGACAGGGTGCGGAGCAGCGCCACGGCCGCGTCGAGGTGTGGGACGGTCAGGGGACGCCTTGGTGCGAGTGAGCGAGCTGCTGTGACATCGGGCATAATACCCGCCCATTCGCGTTCGCGAACGTCGGCGCTGCGGCCGGCGAGAGGGGTCCGTTCCATCGGAGCGCTGGTTCCTGCGTCGTCCCCTGCGTACACTGGCAGCGTCACCACTGGTGGCGGCTGGGACGACTGTCCCGGTCACCCCAGTCGCCGATGGAAACCGAGGTCCAACGGATGTCGATTCAGAGCGCGCCAGCGCGAGCCCGTCTCTCGTTTGGTCAGATCGTCAACATGAACATCGGGTTCTTCGGAATCCAGTACAGCTTCGGCCTGCAGCAGGGCAACATGAGCCCGATCTATCGGTACCTGGGGGCCGATGAGGCGAGTCTGCCGCTGCTCTGGCTGGCCGGGCCGATGACTGGGCTGATCGTCCAGCCACTGATCGGGGCAATGAGCGACAAGACGCTCAGCCCCCGCGGCCGGCGCACTCCGTACTTCCTCATTGGCGCCGTGCTCTGCAGCGTCTCGCTGCTCGCCATGCCCTTCAGCGCAGCGCTCTGGATGGCGGCGGGGTTGCTCTGGGTGCTGGATGCTGCCAACAACATCACGATGGAGCCATACCGGGCCTTCGTCAGCGACCGGCTCGATGAGAGCCAGCACTCCATCGGGTTTCTCACACAGAGCGCGTTCACCGGGCTTGGCCAGACGCTCTCCTATCTGACGCCATCGATCCTTGTCGTGCTGGGCATGAACCGTGATGGCGTGAACGGACGCGGGATTCCCTACATCACGATGGGCGCCTTCATGATCGGCGCGCTTTTTTCGATCAGCTCGATCCTCTGGACGGTGCGAACGACACCGGAGCTGCCTCTGAGCACTGAGGAGATCACGCGTATCAAGGCGCTTCCACGCGGCTTCGGCGCCGCACTGAGCGAAGTCGCGGAAGCGATGCGTGACATGCCCGGCACGATGAAGCAGCTCGCGGTGATGAAGTTGTTTCAGTGGTATGGCATGTTCTGCTACTGGCAATACATCGTGCTGTCGCTCGCCGTGACGCTGTTCAACACGCGTGACGCCTCATCTGCCGGCTTTCGCGAGGCGGGCCTCGTGAATGGACAGATCGGCGGATTCTACAATTTCATCGCGTTCGTCGGTGCCTTTGCCATGGTGCCGTTCACGAAACGGTTTGGCCCGAAGGTGATGCACGCATGCTGCCTGACACTGGCCGGCCTGGCGATGCTCTGGATCCCGATGATCACGAGCCGCGCGTTGCTGTTCGTGCCGATGGTCGGTGTTGGCCTTGCGTGGGCGAGCATCATGGGCAATCCGTACGTCATGCTGGCCGGGAGCATTCCGCCGCAACGGGTTGGTGTCTACATGGGGATATTCAACATGTTCATCGTGATTCCAATGATGATCCAGATCTTCACGCTGCCGCTGTACTACGAGTCGCTGCTGGGCGGGAATCCGGCCAACGTGATCCGGCTGGCCGGTGCGCTCCTGCTCTGCGCCGCCCTGGCCGTGCTCTTCGTGAAGACTGCGCAACGCAATGCGCTGAACTCCGCGCCGCTGCCGCGAGGGGCCGGCCATTGAGGCCGCGCAGCGGTGTTCTCATCGCGGGGGTCGTCTGCGCGCTGGCCGTCCCGGCGTGCACGACCGTCACGCAGACGACGTTCGAGGTCGTACCGAGCCCGGTTCCGGTGATCGGCTACGATCCGTCACGGGACCTTGGTCCGCTGTTTCACGATGTGCAGATGGCGCGACTCTTCGCGGATTCAAAGACCTTCGTGGATGCGCGTCCGAACGAGGCCCCTGCAGCGCTTGGCGCGCGGTATCTCACGGAAAAGACGGCGGCAGGCTTCTCGCTGAAAACGTTCGTGGAACGCTGGTTCACGCCGCCCGGTGCGATAGCCGCCGGCGCAGGCAGCGCCGCATCGACCAGCATGGAACAGCATATCAGGGACCTCTGGCCGCAGCTGACGCGTGCTGCCGACTCGGCCAGTGCGCGCTCGTCGTTGCTGCCGCTGCCCAGGCCGTACGTGGTTCCCGGCGGACGATTCCGGGAGGTCTACTACTGGGATTCGTACTTCACGATGCTCGGCCTGATCGAGAGCAAGCGCACCGACCTGGTGGCGAACATGCTGGACAACTTCGCGCACCTGATCAACACCGTCGGTCACATCCCGAACGGGAATCGGACCTATTACCTGAGCCGCAGCCAGCCGCCGTTCTTTGCGGCAATGGTCGGCTTGTATGCCATGGCGACCGATACCGGCACCGCAATGCGGTATCTCGCGGCAATGGAAATGGAACACGCGTTCTGGATGGATGGCGTCGCCACGCTACAACCCGGCACCGCGAATCGCCGTGTGGTGAAGATGCGCGACGGCGCGGTGCTCAACCGCTACTGGGATGATCGCCCGGCACCGCGACCGGAGTCGTATCGCGAGGATTTCGAGCTTGGCGAGGCGCTGCCGGCCGCACGGCGCGATGCGTTCTACACGAACATTCGGGCGGCGGCGGAAAGTGGATGGGATTTCTCGAGTCGCTGGATGCGCGACACCACCGATTTGCGCACGCTCGAGACCACCGATCTGGCACCGGTCGATCTCAACAGTCTGTTGTATCACACCGAACGGACGATTGCAGCGTTGCGCCGATTCCGGAATGGCCCGGGCGATTCGGCGGTGGCGGCGCAGTTCGATGCCGCTGCCACCACGCGTCGCGCAGCGCTGCTGGCTGCGGCGTGGGATGCCCGTACCGGCTTCTTCTACGATGTGCGCTGGCGCAGCGGGGAGCGCGTCACCGATCGGCCGACACTCGCGGCGGCGGCACCACTCTACTTCGGGCTCGCGACGGCGGAGCAGGGTCGTGCAGTGGCGTCACGCCTGGAGCGTGATTTCCTGCGGGCTGGCGGTTTCGTCACGACGTTGATCCGGTCCGGACAGCAGTGGGACGCGCCGAATGGCTGGCCGCCGCTGCAATGGATGTCGATGGAGGGCGTGCGACGCTTCGGGCGGGGCGACCTCGCAGACACGGCGCGGGATCGCTGGCTGGCGCTCAATCGACGGACGTATGCCGCTGTCGGGAAGATGACAGAGAAGTATGACGTGCTTGATCTCACGCGCCCCGCAGGTGGCGGCGAGTATCCCACGCAGGATGGCTTCGGCTGGACCAACGGCGTGGCGCTGGCGTTGGCCGCATTGAGATCGGTGCCGTGAAGCGAGTGTTCTGGTGCGGTATCATCGGGATCGGCATCCTCGAGATCGCACTCGTCTACTTCATCATGCCGATGCCTGGCAGCCAGCGGATGCGGAGCCTCGAGCTCGCGTACGCGGTGTACACATGGCGATGGCCCGCGCGCGCGCTGCTTGGCGCGATGCTGCTGGCAGGCGTGTCATCCGCATGGCGCACACCGGGCCGTGGGAAGTGGCTCGTGCCACCGGCACTGCTGGCAGTCGCCGCCATCACGTATGCGTTCAACCTCCGGATGGCCGCAGACCACATGTTCCTGCAGCCGAAGACGCTCAGCATGTTGCCGGCGTCGACCAGCACGGTTGCGCGTGACCGACTGGTGGTGGGGATCGAACTGGGCGGGCAGGCGCGTGCGTATCCATTGCAGTACATCGGCTATCACCATCAGGTACGCGATACGATTGCCGGCGAGGAGATTCTCGTCAGCTATTGTACCGTCTGTCGGACGGGACGCATCTTCCGGCCCACCGTGAACGGCACGCTCGAGACGTTCCGCCTGGTCGGCATGGATCGCTTCAATGCGATGTTCGAGGATTCCCGAACGCGCAGCTGGTGGCGACAGGCGAACGGGCAGGCGGTGATCGGACCGCTGAAGGGCACGATGATGCCGGAACTGCCGACGGTGCAGGTCTCGCTGCAGCAGTGGATCAAGCTGCATCCGCAGACACTCGTGATGCAGGCGGATCCGGCGTTCACCGACGAGTATGCGAAGGATTATGCGTTCGAGCGCGGTACGAAACGTGGAGGCCTGACCGGGACAGATTCGGCATCGTGGCAGGACAAGTCGTGGGTGGTCGGCATCGCGCTCAACGGCGCTGCCAGGGCGTACGACTGGCAGCGACTCCGTCGTGAACGCGTGATCAATGACGTCGTTGGCGGCGTGCCGATCGTGCTTGCGCTGGGGCCTGACAGTGTCAGCTTCTTCGCCTTCACGCGACCGGACGCTGCGACACAGTTCGCGGCGCGTGGCGATTCGCTGGTTGCCGGGAACCGCGCGTACGCGCTCAGCGGACGCGGTCCGGCCGGTGCGCTGAGCGCGATCAATGCCAGTCAGGAGTTCTGGCACAGTTGGCGAACGTTTCAGCCGGGCACCACGAAGTACTGACGCGCCCGGCCGCTGATCACATCCCGTTCATCGCGGAGACAAATGGAATAGCGATACCGGCGCTTTCGATTGGCCGGGCGTCCTCAGTCAGCGTCACGCTGCTGGCGGCGGCTCCAGTCCGGCAATCACGTCGTCCAGCCCTGGCCAAGATTCCAACGCGTACCGATGGATCGTGCGCAGATAGCGCACTCCGTCTTCACCGTGGCCCGCAATCGTCGCTGCGGACGCGGTGGCGACTGCTTCTGCACTGCAGAATGGCGGCTCGGCTTCTTCAGCGATGCGGCCATCGGTGTGGCTCACACCGGCGGCGTCGAGAAACGTCGACTGGACCGCAGGCTCGAGCTCCACATACAACGTTTGCATGAGCCCCAATTCGTCCTGTGCCGACTCGACCTTGAGACGCACCACTTCCTGCGCCAGTCGCTCGGCCGGCCAGTTCTGGAATGACGCTGGTCGGAATCCGCCGCCGCGGCTCACGAGGCGCTGAATGAAGATCTTGCGCGCCTCCTTCTGGGTCTTGAGTTCGTAGGTCACCAGCGCCACGCGGCGCTCGACCGGGAGGGTTCGGTACGGAGAAAGAGGAGGCATGAACGGAAAATAGCTGCAATTGTCCCGTCGCGCAGAGTCACGCTCGCCCCACACGGCTTCACCCCGCGCAGTGCGGTCAGCATATTCAGCCGCTAGCCGTCCGGGCCGAACCGGCCGGACTCCCGGTGCCGTCGAGGCCGGGCCTCTGAACGCCCCCCTCCGCACAGGCCTCCTGGAATGGAGAGAAAACACCTCAAATTTCCGCAGCTCTTCAACATGAGCTTCGGGTTCCTGGGTATCCAGTTTGGCTGGGGGCTGCAGCTCGCGAACATGTCGGCAGTGTATGAGCGGCTCGGCGCCCGACCCGACGATGTGCCGATTCTGTGGCTGGCCGCTCCGGTCACCGGGCTGCTCGTGCAGCCAGTGATTGGTGCCTTGAGCGACCGCACATGGAACCGACTTGGCCGCCGGCGCCCCTACTTCCTCACCGGCGCCATCCTCGCCTCGATCGCGCTGTTCTTCATGCCGACATCCACGTCACTCTGGATGGCCGCCAGCCTGCTCTGGATTCTCGACGGATCGATCAATATCTCGATGGAGCCGTTCCGCGCCTTCGTCGCCGACAAGCTCGCAGCGTCACAGCGGACCGCCGGGTTCCTGATGCAGTCGTTGATGATCGGGGTCGGTGCCAGCTTCGCAAATGCGATGCCATATGTGCTGGGCAGGTTCGGTGTCGCCGGCAATACCGCGAGCGGCATTCCACTCACAGTCAAGTACTCCTTCCAGTTCGGCGCCGTGGTGTTCCTTCTCGCCGTGCTGTGGACTGTCTTCACGACTGATGAGTATCCGCCCGAGGACATGGCGGCATTCCAGAAGATGAAGAAGGAAGGTCTTGGCGTTGGTGCGCTTTTCAGCGAAGTGCTCGAAGCGATCCGCGACATGCCGGCCACGATGAAGCAGCTGGCCGTGGTGCAGGTGTTCACCTGGCTCGGCCTGTTCTGCATGTGGCTGTTCTTCGTGCCGGCCACGGCGCGTCACGTCTTTGGCGCCACGGATCCGCAGTCCGAACTCTACGCCAAGGGCGCGGAGTGGGGTGGCTTCGCCTTCTCCTTCTACTCGATCACCTGTTTCGTCGTGGCACTCGTCCTGGCGCGCGTGGCAGCGGCCACCAGCCGGAAGAACGTGCACACCGTGGCGTTGCTCTGCGGGGCGGCCGGACTGCTGTCGGTGTATGTGATCCACAACCAGTACCTGCTGCTCCTGAGCATGGTCGGCGTTGGAATCGCCTGGGCGTCGATCCTGTCCATGCCCTACGCCATGCTGTCGAGCGCATTGCCGGCGCATCGAATCGGCGTGTACATGGGCGTGTTCAACTTCTTCATCGTGCTGCCTGAAATCGCTGCCGCGCTGACGTTCGGTCCGATCACGCGCACGCTCTTTGGCGCGAACAATCCGAACTCTCCGCTGTATGTGGTGATGATGGGCGGCGTCTGCATGATCATCGCGGCAGTCTGCGTGAGGTTCGTGGATGATGCCGGAGGGCAGGAGTCCGTGGTTTCGGCCAGCCCCCGAACCGCGCAGGGATCGCTGGCGGTGGCTGGCGACTAGTGTGTTGAAGCGGAAGTTCGCAGCAAAAGGAGGGCCGAGGAATTCTGGTGACTGGCGAGGCGAAAACCGCAGCGATACCGGTAGGTATCGCGAGGATTTTCAACGCGGCCAGACGCCAGAAGGACCGGCAATTCTGATGCGAACTTCTACTTCATCACACTGGATGTGTGGCGCGCGGCACTGGGCCGCGCGCGTGTCTTTCTCAGGCGCGAGGCTTGATGTACGTGTGCAGTGTGAAGCGGATGGATGGCCGCCGTGGTGCGATGCGGTCGCGGGTGCTGGTGCGCGTGTCGCGGCTGGCGCTGGCGATGATGGCCACTGTTCCTGGCCTTTCGGCCCAGAGTCTGGACGATGCGATCTTCATGGACAGGCGGGTGCTCTGCGCGGGGCTCGTCTACACCCGTGAGCAGTGGAACGAATACTGGGAGGGCACTCTCAAGCGCGACAACGGAAACATCGGCACACTGACCACGACGCAGGCCACGTGGATGGGCGTCTACGGTGTGACGAGCCGGATCAATATCCTTGCGTCGCTCCCGTACATCTGGACGAAGGCGAGCCAGGGAGTGCTGGCAGGACAGCGCGGCGCACAGGACCTGAGTGTTGGTGTCAAGGTTCGCGCCTTCAGCACGGCGCTGACGACCAGGGCAACGCTGCACGGCATCGCGGTGCTGAGTGCCACGGTGCCGATGAGCGACTACACGCCGGACTTCTATCCGATGTCGATCGGCTCGGCGAGCAGGCGCGCCACGGCACGCGGCATCCTGTCGTTGCAGGCGCGGAACGGTGCGTACGTCAGCGGTTCGGCCGCCTACACGCGGCGTGGCAACGTGACGCTCGACCGTGTGGCGTACTACACGAACGGTCAGCTGTTCCTCTCCAATACGGTGCAGATGCCCGATGTGAGTGAGTACGCGCTGACGCTGGGCTATCAGCGCACGGGCCTTGTCGCGCCGCTCGTGATCACCCGACAGAGGACGCTGGGCGGAGGAGACATCCGTCGTCAGGACGCACCTTTCGTGTCGAACCGGATGGACTTCACACGCGTCGATGGACGGGTCCAGTACGTGCTGCCGAAGCTGCGGGCGGTGACCGTGCACATTGGCGGCTCACACGTCCTCGCGGGGCGCAATGTCGGCCAGTCAACCACCATTATGGCCGGCCTGCTGTTGGCAGGGAAGCTGTGATGCGACCCCCTTCCATGACCTCACGAGTCTGGTGCGCGGTGCGCCTGACCGCCGTCGCCGCGCTCGCCGTGCTGACCCTCAGCTGCGACACGTCGATCACCCAGACGGAAGACCTCCAGCCACTGATCGCGGCCAGTACCGACGCAAACGCAGGCAGCTGGCGCATGATCGTGCTGACGTCGCCCACGCAGATCGCCGTGCCGACACCAGACGCAGTCACGAGCACCGCATACCTGTCGGAACTGGCAGCGGTCAGGGACGCGCAGCGGAGGATCACCCCGGCGCAGAACGAACGCATCACGTACTGGAGCGGCGGTGGTGTGCTACGATGGAATCAGATCCTGCGCGGCCTGGTGGCGCGCTACAACCTGCCACCCGCGCCGCGCGCGGATGGCAGCTACGTGTTTCCGGATGTGAACAACCCCTTTGGCGATCCGGCGTTTCCGTTCGCCAATCCGCCGTATGCGGCACGTGCGTACAGCTACGTGGCGGTGGCGCAGTATGAGGCATTGAAGGCAGCGTGGGCATACAAGTTCCAGTACAGCCGTCCGGCGCCGGCAAAGGTCGATGCCGGTATTCGGCCGCTTGTACCGATTTCAGACCTGCCGGCGTATCCATCGGAAGATGCGGTGATTGCCGGCGTAAGCGTGGCGATGCTGCATGCACTCTTCCCCGCCGCCGTCGAGGAGATCACACGCCGGGGCGCAGATCAGCGTGAGGCCGCATTGCTCGCGGGCAAGGCGACGAGCAGCGATCTCGCCGCAGGACTCGCGCTTGGTCGTGCGGTCGCGACGCTCGTGCTCGCCCGTGCCAGCGCTGATGGTGCCGGAGCAGCGATCGGCAGTGCCCCGCTGTGGGCCGCGCTTGCCGACAGCGCGCGTGCGCGCGGCGAAACGCCGTGGGTGAGCCTCGAGACACCAGCCCGTCCACCGATGCTGCCGAACTTCGGACTGGTGAAGGGATGGAACCTGACACCCGGCGACATTGCATCCACCCGGCCACCTGCGCCATTCCCGACCGCGTCGGCGGAGATGAAGGCCGAACTGGCAGAGGTGCGGAGCACGGTGCGTGGCCTGACACGCTCGCAGCGCGCGATCGCCGAGAAGTGGAATGATGGTGCGGCAACGTACACGCCACCCGGCCACTGGAACGACATCGCCGCCGAGTACATTCGCGATGCCAGTTTCAGCGAGGTACGTGCGGCGCGCGCGTTCGCGTTGTTGAACATGGCCATGCACGACGCCGCCGTGGCATGCTGGGACGCGAAGTACAGGTTCTTCAATCCGCGACCATCGCAGCTCGATCCCAGCATCCGCACCGACATCGGATTGCCGAACTTCCCGGCCTTTCCCTCCGGGCACTCGACGTTTTCGGCCGCGGCTTCCGAGGTGCTTGGCTACCTGTTCCCGTCGGGAGCGATGCAGTTCAAGTCGATGGCTGACGAGGCTGGAATTTCGCGCCTCTATGGCGGCATTCACTACATGAACGACATCGCGGAAGGGAAGGCGCACGGCACACGCGTGGCAGCATTCACGCTGCGGTTCGCGCAGAGCGATCGGGCGCCCTGAGCGCCACCATCCGTTGCGCCTGTGCGTGACCCCTGCTCGATGTCAGCGAACGACGAATGCCGACATCGAGCACGCAGCACACTAGAACACGCAGCTCGAACGCGCCGGAATGGTCAGCACCATGTTCGTTCCGTTTCGGCGCGGCGCCGAGCAGTTTTTCAGCGCATCGGCACCCAGCGTCATCAGCGGCACCGTCACGTCTGCAGCGCCGGTTCCGTTGTTGATCGCGACCACCGTGCCTCCACGCCGATAGACATATGTCTGATCCCCGACATGCAGGTTCTCCATGCGTCCGCGACGCAGGTCCGGCCGCGCTGCGCGGAGCGTGAGCAATGTCTGCAGATGCGACCATACCCCCTGCTCGACATCCGTCCGCCCGGACGTCTCGAACGCGTTGCGCGGATCTTCGCGCCAGCCGCCCGGAAAGTCGCGACGGTTGTCCGGGTCATTCCCACCCGGCAGCGCAATCTCATCGCCATAGTAGATGAGTGGTGTGCCACGCACGGTGGCAAGCAACGTGTAGGCCAGCTTCAATCCGGCAGTTGTGGCACCCGGCTCGTTCATGAACCGATTCACGTCGTGCAGCCCTAGCAGGGTCACGAGGGCGTTCGGGTTCGGATAGAGGTAGTCACGCGCGAGCATCTGTGCGACATCGCGCACCGAGTTGCCGCGGGCGAACGTATTGCGGACGGCAAAATGCATCGGGAAGTCGAACAACGCATCCACCTTGTCGTCGATGCCGTCATACTGCGTTTTCCCGCCCTGGAAGAACGAGACGAACGTCGGGTCGCCATCCAGCACCTCGCCCACCACCTTCAGCGACGGGTACTCGCGCTTGATGGCGGTCATCCAGTCGCGCCAGTACCAGCGCGGCACGTATGGCCACGTGTCCTGACGGATGCCGTCCATGCCGCTCATCCCGACCCACCAGAGGGTATTCTGTGTGATGTAGCGCGCGACCTCCGGATCGTCCTGGTTGAAATCCGGCAGGATGTCGATGAACCAGCCGTCAAGCGTCGCCTGGCGCATGGCAGGCGGTGAGTACGGGTCGTGCAGCGTCCACGTCTGCCACGGGTTGTTCGGGTGTTTCTCCGTCGTTCCGTGATACCACGTCGGCGTGGGAGAGTCAGTTGCCCACGGATGGTACGGGCCAGTGTGATTCGCGACCATGTCGAGGATCATCTTGATTCCCATCGCGTGGGCTTCGTCCACGACGCGCTTGAACAACGCCATGTCGCCGAAATGTTCGTCAACGGCGTACATGTCGGTGGCGCCGTATCCGTGATAATCGGTGATCGGCTGTCCGTCGTAGATCTCCTTCCGATTCAGCGCGTTGTTGTTGTCATAGAGCGGATTGAGCCAGATCGCCGTGATGCCCAGTTGCTTCAGGTACGGCAGTTTCCGGCGCAGCCCTTCCAGGTCGCCGCCATGGTAGTACCGGCCCTTGGTGCGATCGTGCAGCCCACGCGACTGGTCCGGGTTGTCGTTGGCGGTATCACCGTTCGCGAATCGGTCGGGCATCGCGAGGTACATCACGTCATCCTGATTGAACCCGAGGAAGCGTCCGGCACGTGGAAGGGGTGCCGTGACCGTGAAGGGCACGGGCGCAGTCCCGGCCACCGTGCGCAGCGTGAGCGGGTAGCTCCCGGGAAGCGCTGCCGACGGGATCGTGACGTCGACGAACGCGTATGTTCCGGCGGCGTTCACCGACACACGCGCGCAACGCAGTCGCGGACACACCAGCTCTGCGCCGCCGAGGTGCTGGCCGCGGATCAGCACGCGAACCGGGTTGATCGAGTGCCTGCCCCACCAGTTTGGCGGATCGACCTTCTCGATGATCGGTGCCTGCCCCTGCGCCGCGGTGGCAGTCAGCAGCAGCGCACCGAGTGTGCGCAGCAGCGATACGGTGAGTCGTGGCATGCGTTCAACGGTCATAGGTGACTGCCATCGTCTTGAGGCGCCTGGCAACGTCGGGGGTCAGTTGGTCCCAGCTGAATCGGAAGGCCCAGTTTCCCGAGGCCTTGCCGGGCGTGTTCATGCGCGTGTCACTGCCAAGCCCGAGAATGTCCTGCATCGGAATCAGCACCGTGTTCGCCACCGAGGCGAGCGCGACGCGAATCAGCGTCCAGTGCATCTCGCTGCCGTCGGTGCCGAGATACTGGAGCGCATAGGCCTTCTCGCGGGCGACTTCGTCGGAGCTGCGTGTCGAATCGCTCTCGCCGGTGGACGTCCACCATCCGATCGTCGTGTCGTTGTCGTGCGTGCCGGTGTAGACGACGCGCTCGCGCGGGAAATTGTGCGGCTTGAATTCGTGCGCCTGACCGTCACCGCCGAATGCAAACTGCAGAATGCTCATTCCGGGGTAGTCGAACTGTGCGCGAAGCGCCTCGACTTCGGGTGTGATCAGTCCGAGGTTCTCCGCCACGATCGGCAGTCGGCCGAGTGCCGATTCGATGGCGGTGAACAGGGCTGCGCCAGGGCCCTTCACCCATCGGCCTTTCTCGGCCGTGACGGCGTCACCCGGCACTTCCCAATAGGCCTCGAAGCCACGGAAGTGATCCAGACGTACGCTGTCGAACATCGCGAAGGCCGCACGCATGCGTCGCACCCACCAGGCGTAGCCGGTTTCCTTGAGTCTCGCCCAGTTGTAGATCGGATTGCCCCAGCACTGGCCGGTGGCGGAGAAGTAGTCCGGCGGCACTCCGGCCTGCACGAGCTTCTGGCCATCCTCGTCGAGCATGAAGCATTCGCGGTTCGCCCACACGTCGGCGCTGTCGTGTGCAACATAGATCGGAAGATCGCCCATCAGTTCGATGCCGCGTGTGCGCGCGGCGGACTTGAGCGCGTGGAACTGTGTGAAGAAGAAGTACTGCTCCACCTGATAGCGATGGATGCTGTCCGCGAGGCGTGATCGCCACGACGCCAGCGCCGTGGGTTCGCGCTGTGCCGCACCGGACTCCCATCGCGTCCACTCGGCGCCGTCATGCGCTTCCTTGAGCGCCATGAACAGCGCATAGTCCGGCAGCCAGTCGGCGCTGGCCTGTACGAACGTGTCGAAGCGCGAGTCCGTCTTGTACGACGAGAAGGTCTCGTGTAAACGGGCGCGCTTGTGGGGAATGACATGTTCGAACTCCACGGTGCGCGCCGGAAAATGCGTGTTGTCAGGGCCCGGAATGTGAATCAGCATCGGGTTGCCGGCGAAGGCCGAGAAGCACTGATACGGCGATTCACCGTACCCGGTCGGGCCAAGCGGGAGCATCTGCCAGATTTTCATGCCCGACTGCTCGACGAAGTCGAGGAATCGGTGGGCGTCCGGTCCGAGGTCGCCGATGCCCATCGCGCCTGGGAGGGAAGTTGGGTGCAGCAGAACGCCAGCGGCTCGTGGGAAAGTCATGGGTGCAATCGGGGTCGGGAGCGGGGGCCCGGGTGGGCCGGCGCGAACTGCGATGTGAAATGGTGGCCTGAACGCATCGGTTCCGCTACCGGGGCGGCGAAGCGACTGGCCGGGCCTTACACTCCCTCGCATGAGCGACGAGGCCGAATTCACACTGTACGCCGGCGACTGGAGCGCCGTGGTGTCTTCCTGGGGTGCGAGCCTGCGCGGCGTGACCTGTCGCGGCGAGCCCGTCGTGACGGGCTATCACGGCACTGCGAACAAGACGGGCGGGCAGGGTGACGTCCTGATGCCGTTCGCCGGGCGCGTTGCCGGAGGGCAGTACACCTGGGATGGGCAGGTGCACCAGTTGCCCCTCACTGACAAGGACGGCCCCAATGCAATTCATGGGTTCGTTCGGACGGTACCGTGGACGATCCGCACGAAGACCAGACAGTCAGTGGAGTTCGCACTCGACTTCGCGGGCGTGCCAGGATACGACTTTCCCCTCGCACTCCGGCTCGGGTATCACATCACGGCCGGCGGGCTGCACGTAGCGTGCAGCATGACGAACGCCGGAAGTCACGACGCACCGGTGGCAATGGGTTTTCACCCGTATTTCACTGTGGGATCAGCCGTCGTGGACCCGGATCGACTGCTCTTGCCATTTCAGCGTGTGCTTGAATTCGAGCGACTCGTTCCGACCGGCCGCGTGCTGCCGGTGGAGGATGTGGGCCTCGATTTCACCCGGACGCGTGCCATCGGCGACACCGTCTTCAATCACTGCTTCTCTGCGCCCGTTCGTGACGCCGACGGGACGGCGCGTGTCCGGTTCGGCAACGCCGTCCGCGAGGTGGTGGTCTGGATGGACGAGACGTTCGACTATCTGGTGGTCTACACTGGCGATGCGTTGGCGCCCGCACTGCGTCGCGCGAGCATCGCCATCGAGCCGATGTCCAGTGCCACCGATGCACTGAACCACCCTGAGTGGGGGCTGCGTCGCCTCGCGCCCGGTGCAACGATGAGCGGTCGCTGGGGTGTCGAACTCGGTCGCCCGGGACTCTGACCGCTCGTCATCCCGACGGGCACGACTAACTTCTCGACATGACTATCCGCCAATTCCTCGCGCTCAGCGCGCTTGCGATTGCCCCGACGCTTGGCGCAGCGCAGTCGACGCGTCTGACCGTGCCGTTCACGATTGACACATTGCCGAACGGGCTGACGCTGATCGTGCACGAAGACCACTCCGTGCCGATCGTGACCACCAACGTGTGGTTTCACGTTGGCTCGGGTGACGAAAAGGTCGGGCGCACCGGCTTCGCGCACCTGTTCGAACACCTGATGTTCATGGGCTCCGAGCATGCTCCGTATCCGCAGTTCGATCGCCTGCTCGAAGCAGCTGGTGCCGACAACAATGGTTCCACCACGGAAGACCGGACGAACTATTACGAGGAGGGGCCGAGTTCAGCGCTGAAGCTCATGCTCTGGCTCGAAGCCGATCGGCTCGGCTGGCTGCTTCCGACCATGGACAAGCCGAAGGTCGATCTGCAACGCGACGTCGTGAAGAACGAGCGGCGTCAGAGCTACGAGAATCAGCCCTACGGCCTCGTTGGCGACTACTCGCCAAAACTGATGTATCCGGCGGGACATCCGTATTCGTGGCCGGTCATCGGCTCGATGGCCGATCTGTCCGCAGCGTCGGTGGATGACGTGAAGGATTTCTTCCGTCGCTACTACGCCCCCAACAATGCGACGATCGTCGTCGCTGGCGACGTCAAGGCCACGGAGGTGCGCGCGATCGTCCGGGAGTACTTCAGTGCGGTGCCACGGGGGCCGGCCATCGAACGCCCGTCGCCCGCTCCGTTCGTCGTGCGCGACACGGCCGTGACGCTCGAGGATCGGGTACAGCTCGCGCGCCTGTACCTGAACTGGCACACGGTGAAGTCCACCGCGACGGATGCACCGGCATTGCAGGTGGCCGCGTACATCCTCGCCGGCTCGCGCACGGCGCGCCTGACGCAGGCGCTGGTGTATTCCGGTGAAATTGCCACGCAGGTTCAGGCGTACAATGATGCGAAGCGGCTTGACGGTGATTTCAACATCATCGCCACTGCCCGTCCCGGCGTCGGCCTCGATACGCTGCAGGCGGTCGTCGACCAGAACATCGAGCGGCTGGTGCGTGAAGGTCCATCGGCGCGCGAACTGGATCAGGCGAGAAACGCGATCGAGGCGTCATTCCTGCGCGCAATTCAGACCGTCAGCGGAAAGGCGGATCAGCTCAACGAGTACTACTATCAGACCGGCAACCCGGACGGTTTTCAGGATGATCTCGACAAGCTTCGTGGGGTGTCCGCCGCAGACGTGCAGCGCGTGATGCGTAACTACCTGCAGGCCCCGCGCGTGATGATTTCCGTTGTTCCCCAGGGCAAGCAGTCGCTTGCCGCCACCAGAAAGGCGGTGACGCCGTGATGCACACGTCCATTCGGCTGGCCTTCATCGCGACGATCGCCGCTCCGGTCACGACGCATGCGCAGGCTGCGTTTGATCGTACGAAGCCACCACCCCTGCCGCCGGCGCCGAAGCTGGTGATGCCAACCGTCGCCACTGCCGCGCTCACGAACGGCATTCCACTGCAAGTCGTGCCGCAGACCGAGCTACCGTTGGTGCAGGTAACGCTCACGGTGGCCGGTGGCTCACGACTCGACGGCACCGAGCCCGGGCGTGCATCGTTTCTCGCGCGAATGCTCACGGAATCTGCCGGCGGTAAGGACGTCAATGCGCTGCAGAGCGAACTGGCATTCCTCGGTGCAAATCTCTCCTCAGGTGCGACGTGGGATGGCTTCGTCGTGTCGCTCAACGTGCCGAAGCGTTCACTTGGTGCGGCGCTCGACCTGATGGCGGACGTCGTCCAGCGTCCGGCCTTCACGTCGACCGATGTGCGCCGACAGCGCGATCTGCGCGCCGCGTCGATTCTGCAGCGTCGCGACCAGCCCAACGCCGTGGCCCAACTCGCGTTCACGGGGCTCGTCTTCCCGACAGGTCATCCGTATCACAACCCGGCTGACGGTGACTCGGCGTCGACGGCGCGTCTCGATTCCGCATCACTGCGCGCGTTCTACCAGCGCGCGTTCGTTCCGTCGCGAGCGAAGTTCGTCGTCGTGGGCGACATCACGGCGGCCGACGCGGCGGCGATGTTGGCGCCGCGCTTCAGTGGGTGGCGCGCTTCGGGTGCGCCGATCCCGATTCCGCCCGTTGCGGTGGCACCGGTCGAGAACAAGGCAGTCACGGTTTACCTGATTGACAAGCCCGGCGCTGCACAGTCGGTGATCGCGATCGGTGGCCCTGGTGTTTCACGCTTCAGCCCCGACTACCCCGCGCTGGTCGTGATGAACACGCTGCTTGGGGAATCGTTCTCGTCGCGGCTCAACACGAATTTGCGCGAGACCAAGGGATACACGTACGGTATCGGATCGCGCTTTGGATGGGCGCCCGTTCCGAACGCGTTTCGGGTCTCGAGCGGTGTGCGCACGGACGTGACCGACTCATCGCTGATCGAGATATTCAAGGAGCTGCGCTCGATTCAGGATGCGCCGGTCGATGCGGTTGAACTGGCGCGTTCCAAGGCGTATGTCGCGTTGGCGATTCCGGGGAATTACGAAACGAATGGCGGAATCGCGGCGTCGCTCGTGGAACTCAACACCTATGGGCTGCCGTTGAGCAGCGTCAGCGCGTTCATCGCGAGGGTGAACGCGGTGACGGCGGCTGACGTGCAGCGCGTCGCGCGAAAGTACCTGCCCGTGAACCGCGCGACGGTGGTTGTGGTCGGCGATCTGGCGAAGGTGCGCGCAGGGATCGAAGCCCTCGGACTTGGCCGCACGACAGTGCTGCAGGCTGCGGCGATCGCGAGGTAGTCGTTCGCCGGCCGGCCTGGGGGCGGGCACACAGACCGTTTGTGGTGTGGCTGCAACGAAACGTGAACCAAACAGACGAGGGGGCAGCACATGGCGTGCTGCCCCCTCGTGATGTGCCGCGTGGCGCACGGTCGCTCAGCCGCGAGCTGCCCCGCGCCTCGCCAGCAGCAGGAACAGTACGCCGGTCACGAGCATCACCACGCCCCAGAGCAGGTTGATGTTGATCCCGCCCGATTTTTCGTACATCCCCGTGTTCCCGCCCGTCACCGCGCCGAAGATGCCGAGGATGAGTCCCAGCGCCACGAACAACCCGCCAATCGGCAGGCGCAGATCGAGAGAGGCTTCTCCACTCATGTGATGGGCTCCGCAGTCAGAGGAAGATGATATTGAGGAGTGCCGTCATCGCGAGCACGGCCAGCGCGAACGTCAGCGGCCGTTTCAGGAACGGAATGTTGCCGTCCTGTGGCTTCTCGGTCAGCGAGTACACGAGGCCCTTCAGCTCCGCGTCGGGTCGCGGCGTCGTCGCCAGGCTGATCACGACACTGATCGTGACGCAGGTGAAGAACGCGACGATCGCCGTCCAGAACGTCTGTGCCATCTCGCTCGGGTATGTATGAATTACGCCGAAGAAGCCGCCCTTGATGCCCGGCACGGAGCCATTCGGAAGCGTCAGGCCGTGATGGAGCATGGCACCACTCATGCCGGACGCGAGTCCCCAGAACGCGCCGTGCCCCGTCGCGCGCTTCCAGAACATGCCGAGCGCGAATGTGGCAAACAATGGTGCATTCACGAATGCGAACACCAGCTGGAGCACTTCCATGATGTTGTTGAACGCGCCAGCCACGTAGGCGGCAGCGATGGACAGCGCGATGCCGCCAACCGTGGCCGCCCGACCCATCCAGAGGTAATGCGCATCGGACGCGTTCTTCCTGATGTGGCTCTGGTAGATGTCATACGTCCAGACGGTATTGAACGCCGTCACGTTGCCAGCCATGCCCGACATGAAGCTCGCCAGCAGCGCGGTCAGACCCAGTCCGAGCATTCCTTCGGGGAACAGCTTGATGAGGAGCATCGGCGTGGCGAGATCGAAATCCATCACGACACGTCCGGCAGAGTCGAGCAGTGGCGCTCCCCCCTCGGCGAGTTTGGCCGGAATGATTCCGCCGGCTGCACCCGTGAGTGCGAGCGCGATCATCCCGGGCAGGATGACGAGGAACGGGAACAGCATCTTCGGTACGGCGGCAATCAGTGGCGTCCGGCGCGCGGCGATCATCGAATCGGCGGCCATGGCGCGCTGGACAACGAGGAAGTCCGTGCACCAGTAGCCGAACGAGAGCACAAACCCGAGCCCCATCACGAGACCGAACCATTCGACCCCGAGGGGGTTCGTCGCCGCACTGGTCATCCCCTGCCAGGCGTGTGTATATGCTCCCGGCGCGAGCCCCTTGGTTGCCGCTGCCTCCGTGAGGCGTGCGGTCAGTCCGCTCCAGCCCCCCACCTGCTTGAGCCCGAGGAACACCAGCGGTGCGAAACCGAATGCGATCATGAAGAACTGCAGGACTTCGTTGTAGATCGCGCTGGTGAGTCCGCCGGCAAAGACATAGGCAAGCACGATCACCGCCGACACGAGCACGCTCACGTCAAAGCTCCAGCCGAGGAGCAGGTTGAAGAGCTTGCCCATCGCGTACATCGAGATGCCGGACGAGAAGACCGTCATCACGGCGAAGCTCAGCGCGTTGAGTGTCCGCGTCTTTTCATCGAAGCGCAGCTTGAGGTATTCCGGGACGCTGCGTGCGCGGGAGCCGTAGTAGAACGGCATCATGAACAGCGCCACGAACACCATCGCCGGAATGGCGCCGATCCAGTAGAAATGGGCGGTTGCGATTCCGTACTTGGCACCCGAGGCGCCCATGCCGATCACTTCCTGGGCGCCCAGATTGGCCGAGAGGAACGCGAGGCCGGTGACCCACGGTGGCAGCGAGCGGCCGGACTGGAAGAAATCCGAGCTGGTCTTTGTGCTGCGGCGCAGCGCGAAGCCGATGCCGAGCACGAAAATGAAATACACGGCCATCACGGCGTAGTCGATCGCCGTCAGATGGGTAACCGGGACGAGATCCACGATGGCTCCTCAGGGCGCCGGCAACCGGCAGTCAACGGGGGCACGGACAGGAACAGCTTGGGACGGTATCGCCGGCGACGCGACACCCGCCGCGAACATCCTACCCACGGGGCGCAGAGTTCGCAGCCGGTGACGCGAGCGCCGTCGGCCACGTGCACCGGCGGGTCGGCGAGCCGGCTCCGGGCCGTGAGCGGGCGTGCGCGGCGCCGGCACGTAGCCGCTGCCGGAACTGCGGTCCTGCTTTGAGATTACTCGCGTCCTCCGCGCCAGACCGGCCCAGCATTCTTCCCACCAGCTCTCCCTGCGACCCGAATGGACCCGAAAGCCGTCACCCGTCGCGACTTTGTCGCCGGCACCGCCTCTGTCGCCCTCGGCGCCCTCGTGGCACCGCCCATGATCGTCCCGCGACACGTTCTTGGCCGCGGATATCAGGCGCCCAGTGACACCCTCAACATCGCGTATGTGGGCGTCGGTGGCATGGGGATGGACAACTGGTCGCGCATGGTGACACAGAACTGCGTTGCGGTCTGCGACGTGGACTTCGGGTATGTCGAGAAGTCGCTCGCGGACCGCGTGCGTCCGCCGGGAGCCTTCACGCCCCCATCGACGCTCAGCGCCGACGATGCGCGCGCCTGGCTGGCGAAGCGAACGGCCGACGCGAAGATGCGCTATGAGAATGGCTTGCTCCTGCAGCAGCAGTACATGCGCGCACCGAGGTACGCCGACTACCGTGAGATGCTCGACAAGCAGCGGGACATCGACGCCGTGGTCGTCGCGACTCCGGACCACATGCACGCGATGATTGCATTGCGGGCGATGCAGATGAAGAAGCACCTGTACGTCCAGAAGCCCTTGACCTACTCGGTGATGGAAGCGCGTGCGGTGGCGAAGGCCGCGCGTGATTCCCGCGTCGTGACGCAGATGGGAAATCAGGGGCATTCGTCCGAGGGCACGCGTCGCATCAAGGAAGTGCTCGCGAGCGGCGTGCTTGGCCCCATCAGCGACGTGCACGTCTGGACCGATCGTCCCCGCGGATGGTGGCCGCAGGGTGTGGGACGACCTGCACCGGCCGTTGCACCGCCCATCCCCGACAAGCTCAGCTGGGACCTGTTCCTCGGCGCGGTTCCCGAGATCCCGTACAACCCGACGTACCACCCGTTCTCGTGGCGGGGCTGGGTGGATTTCGGCGTCAGCGCCATCGGTGACATGGGCGCGCATCTGATCGATCAACCTTACTGGGCACTGAACCTCGGCTATCCGTCGAGCATCACCGCCTCCTCAACGCCATGGGGCGGTGATGTGAAGGCGCCGGCGTCATATCCGCTGGCTGCAACCGTGCAGTATGAGTTCGCCGCACGCGGTGACCGGCCCGCCGTGAAGCTGCACTGGTACGACGGCGGACTGCTGCCACCGCGTCCGGCCAGCCTCCCCGATGAGGTCTCGCTGAGCGGTGATGGTGGCGGCATCTTCGTCGGCAGCAAGGGCGTCATGATGTACGGCACATACGGTGCGAATCCGATGGTGTTCCCGGCATCCACTGCCGTGGCTGCAGAAGCGGTGCCGAAGACGGAGCCGCGGATCATGGTCTCGCACGAGCAGAACTGGTTTGATGCCTGCAAGGGCACGGGTACCGCGACGTCGCCATTCGAATACGCCGCGCCGCTCACCGAGGTGATGTTGCTCGGCCTCGTTGCGCTGCGCGCGGGGGCCGGGCGGAAGATCTACTACGACGGTGATGCGATGCGCGTGACGAACGTTCCCGAAGCAAACGCGTTTCTCACGCGGGAGTACCGGTCCGGCTGGAGTCTGTAGCGACGCCAAGTAGCGCTGCGCCACGGTGCGAGGTGCACGCGCGCCGTGGCCGCCACCGACCCGATGATTCATACTCTTCCCTCAATCGCCGCAGCAATTTCGCATGAGCAGACGTCTTGGAGTTGGCTTTGTTGGCAGCGGGTTCAACACGCGATTTCACATTCAGGCATTCCAGGCCATCCGCGATGCTGACGTGCGCGGTGTCTGGAGCCCGAACCGTGAACGATCGGAGAGCGCTGCGGCGCTCGCCCGCGAGCTGGACGTCGGCGCGTGCAAGGCATATGACTCGATCACGGACATGGTCGCTGACCCTGACATCGAAGCGATCTGGCTGAGCGGCCCCAATCAGGCGCGAGTCGAGAATGTCGAGGAAATCGTCGACGCCATCCGCAGCGGGAAGGGCACGCTGCGCGGCCTCGCGTGTGAGAAGCCGCTCGCTCGAAACGTCGCGGAAGCGCAGCGTGTCTGTGACCTCGTGGCCAGCGTTGGCCTGGCCACGGGCTATCTCGAGAATCAGCTCTTCTCACCACACGTCGAGACTGGCCACAAGCTGCTCTGGGCGCGTGGCGCAGCCACGACGGGACGACCATATCTCGCACGCGCGGCTGAAGAGCACAGCGGACCACACACGCCCTGGTTCTGGACCGGCGCGCTGCAGGGCGGTGGAACGCTGACGGACATGATGTGCCACTCCGCGCTGCTGATCCGCCACCTGCTGACGAAGCCCGGCGAGCCACTGTCCACCGTGCGACCGGTCAAGGTCACTGCACACATCGCGAGCCTCAAATGGTCCCGGCCGCATTACGCACGCATCCTGCGCGACGAGATGAAGGTGCCGCTGGACTACACCAAGACACCGTCCGAAGACTTCGCCAGCATGCACGTGGAGTTCGTCACCGATGACGGGTACACCGTGCTCGGTGAAGCCACCACGTCATGGAGCTATGTGGGGCCGGGGCTGCGCCTGTCGGCGGAGTTACTCGGACCCGAGTACTCGATGCAGTGGAATTCCCTCGACCCCGGGCTGCGGCTGTTCTTTTCGCGCAACGTGAAGGGCGGTGTCGGAGAGGACCTCGTCGAGAAGCAACAGGCCGAGACCGGGGGCATGCCGGTGGTGCCCGCCGAACAGTTTGTGTATGGCTACGAAACGGAGGATCGACACTTTGCGCGTGTGTTCCTCGGCCTGGAACAGCCGAAACTCACCTTTGCCGATGGCCTCGATGTGGTGAAGCTGTTGATGACCGCGTACCAGAGCGCGGAACAGGAACGGACCATCGCCTACCCTGGTGCAGACCTGGAGACGTACACCTCGGCCGTCTCCCGCTACGAGTGGCGCCGATGACGGAGTCCGTGGTGCGCACCGGTCGCACACTGTTGATGGCACTCGCATTCGGCGCATGCGCATCCGAGCCCCGGCCGTCCGCCGATTCATCAGCGGCGACCAAGGCGGCCGCCGCCGCACCACGAAAGCAGAAGGGTGACTTACCCGTCTCGAACGCCGTGGTATGGACCCCGCTGATCGATCCCGCGCTCCGTCAGTGGCGTACGTGGAAATCGGATACGCCACCCACCGGATGGCGCGTCGTTGATGGTGTCCTCACCAAGGATGGTGAAGTCGCCGACATCGAGTCGCGGGCCCAGTACGCCAACTTTGAACTCGAGTTCGACTGGATGCTGCAGCCGGGCGGGAACTCGGGTGTCTTCTACCGCGTGACCGAGCAGTACGATGCGCCCTACTGGAGTGCGCCGGAATACCAGTTGCTCGATGACGCGGCGTACCCCGCCGAGAAAGAGACGCAATGGGCTGCCGCTGCGTACGCGCTCTACGCACCGCCGAAAGGTGTGGTGAAACCCGCCGGTGAGTGGAACGCCGCGCGAATCGTTGTCGCGGGAAACTTCGTCGAGCATTGGCTCAACGGACAGCAGGTGGTGCAGTACGAACTGAGGAGTGTCGACTGGTCGTCGAGGGTGAAGGCCAGCAAGTTCGCCGAGTATCCAGCCTACGGCCTCGCATCGCGCGGCTTCCTTTCCATCCAGGGCGACCACACAGGGAAGCTCAGCATCCGCGGGATGCGCATCCGGGAATTGCCATGACAACTGCTGCATCGGGCGCGAGCTCCGTCCGAACCCGCCTCTCGATCATGATGTTCGTGCAGTACTTCATTTACGGCTCGTGGCTCGTCACGCTTGGCACGTTCCTTGGCAATGCCCTCAAGGCCAGCGGCAGCGACGTCGGCACGGCCTACTCGCTCCCGGCGATCGCCGCCATCGTGTCGCCGTTCCTCGTCGGCATGATTGCAGACCGGTTCTTCTCCACGGAAAAGGTGCTGGCTTTCCTCCACGTAGCCGGTGCCGCGGTGCTGTACTTCGCTGCCACGCAGACCGCCTTCGCCGGTTTCTGGCCCCTGTTCCTCGTGTACGTGCTGTGCTACATGCCGACGCTCGCGCTCACGAATGCGCTGGCCTTCGACCACATGTCCAACCCATCGGCGGAGTTCCCGCGTATCCGTGTGCTCGGCACCATCGGCTTCATCGCCGCCGGCTGGGCGATCGGCCTCCTCCCCGATCAGGCGGTGGCCGGCGGCGCTGCGCTCGTGAGCGCCGAGAAGACTGCGCTGCCGTTGCTGCTTGGTGCCGGGGCGTCACTGGTGATGGGGCTCTACTGCCTGACACTGCCACACACGCCGCCGCACAACGCCGGAAAGAAGCTGTCGGTGCGTGATGTCCTTGGCCTCGACGCGCTCGCCCTCATGAAGGATCGATCCTTTGCCGTCTTCGTGCTCGGCTCCTTTCTCCTCTGTATTCCGCTGCAGTTCTACTATGCGTTCGCCAACCCGTTCCTGAATGAAATCGGGGTGCAGAACGCAGCGGCAAAGATGACGATCGGACAGATGTCCGAAATCGGGTTCATGCTCCTGATGCCATTTTTCTTCGCACGACTCGGCATCAAGAAGCTGCTGCTCATCGGCATGGCGACATGGACGCTCCGGTACCTGCTGTTTGCCTACGGGAACGCGGGCAGCGGCATGTGGATGCTCTATCTCGCGTTGCTCGTGCACGGTGTGTGCTACGACTTCTTCTTCGTCACCGGGCAGATCTACGTCGATCAGCAGGCCGACATCAAGATCCGCGCGGCGGCACAGGGGTTCATCGCGCTCGTCACGCTTGGCGCCGGTCAGCTCATCGGCTCGAAACTGTCCGGCCTCGTCGTCGACGCGAATGCGATCGCGGCGAGCACGCCCGGTGGCGCAGTGACGCACGACTGGGCGAAAATCTGGTTCGTTCCAGCCATCGGCGCGCTTGGCGTGTTGCTGATCTTCGCATCGCTCTTCCGCGTCAAGCCGGTCGCTGCCCCGAACGCGGCAATGGCGTGAACTGCTCTCGCACAGTGCTGCTCCTGCTCGCCGTCGGATCGATCGCCGGCGCGCAGGTTCCGGTGCTCGTCGTGCAGGAGTCCGGCACCACGGCGTTGCTGCAGGCGGTGAGCGTCAACGCGCGGAATCCTCGCGAAGTCTGGATCAGTGGACATCGTGGCACGTACGCCACCACCGTCGACGGTGGCGCGACGTGGCGTTCGGCCGTCGTCCCGGGGCGCGATAGTCTGCAGTTCCGCGATGTGCACGGCGTGGACGCGAAGCGAGCGTGGCTCATGGCAGCGGGCAACGGGCCGCGCTCCATGATCCTGCAGACTGTGGATGGTGGCGCGACGTGGGCACCGGTGTTCGTCAACACGGACAGTGCCTCGTTCTACGACTGCATGGCGTTCTGGGACGACACGCACGGCTTCGCCTTCAGCGATGCGTCCAGCGGACAGATGCCGGTGGTTCGCACGTCGAATGGGCGCGACTGGTCACTCTCCTCGATCCCGGTTCAGGATGGGGAAGGGGGGTTCGCCGCCAGCGGGACCTGTGCGGTAGCGAATTCCGCGGGCGACACTTGGATCGGGACAGGAGCCGCCGCATTCCCGCGTGTGCTCTACAGCGGTGATCGTGGACTGACCTGGACCGAGGCACGCGTGCCGCTCGTCGCCGGGCCCGGTGCCGGCGTCACCGGCGTGGCATTCCGCGATCGACGCCACGGCATCGCGGTCGGGGGAGCCATCGGGAGCACTGCGACCGGTCCGCGTGTGGCGCTCACGAGTGACGGGGGCCGGAACTGGTCGGTTGCCGCAGACCCGCCACTGACGGGGGCCCTGTATGGGGTCGCGTACACGAAAGCGCTGGGCAGGACGATTGTCGTGACCGTGGGTCCCGGCGGCGCGGCGTATTCGCTTGACGAGGGTGCGACCTGGGCCATGCTCGATGCCGCCCCATACTGGAGCCTCGGATTCGGCCGCGATGGCGGTGGCTGGCTCGTTGGGCCCCGAGGCAGGGTCGTCCGGGTGGACTGGCGCTAGCGGTCAGAGGTCGAGTCGAGCCGCGATCCGGTAGCCGGCATACATGCCGAGCCCAGTGCCGATCATGCCGAGCACGAAGCCCGTCATGATGCCGATCCTGGCGCCTGCCATGCCAAACAACGAGCTCAAGGCAACGCTGCCCACCAGTGAGAGTGTCTTCCGCATGCACTGCTGACTGACCACGGTCCTCCGGGTCACCCTCAGGCTGTGCCTCTCGGACCTGCCGCTCGGAGAAACCTCGGCCGGCGTCGCCTCGTAAGTGGACCATCCTCCTTTCATGAGCCCCAACATGTCGAAGCTTCCTGCGAGACTTGCGTTTGCCCTGCTGTGCGTCACGTCGACACTCGGCGCGCAGACTGACGACGGCACGACCTTCCGGTGGTCAGGCCGCGTGGCGGCCGGCCGTGCGATTCGGCTTTCCAACATGAACGGTGACATCCGAGTCGAACGTGGCAGCGGCACGAATGTGGAGGTCATCGGTCTGCGAAAGGCTCGCCGCGGTGACCCGAAGGTTGTTCGATTCGAGGTACGGATGCGCACGGACGGCGACGTGGCCATTTGCGCGCTGTGGGGCTCCGACATGCGATGCACCGACGACGGCAGTCAGGGCAGCTATCGCTCTGGCGGGTGGAGGTCCGGTGACGAGATCTCCGTTGACATGCGCGTCACCGTGCCCGATGGTGTGCGGACCGTGGCCCGCAGCACGAACGGAAACGTCAACGCCGACGGGCTGACGTCGGACATCGACGCGTCGACCACGAATGGCGACGTCAATGTGCGCACCACAGGTGCCATCACGAATGCAACGAGCACGAACGGCAGCGTGACAGCGCGACTTGGCGCACTTCGCGGCACTGAGGCCATGCGCTTCTCGACCACCAACGGGTCCGTGACGGTCTTCGCGCCTGCCAGCCTCTCGGCGGATGTCGACCTGAGCACCACGAATGGCAGCGTGACGACCGATTTCCCGCTCACCACGAGCGGCGAATTGAGCAACAGGCGCATGCGCGGGACGATCGGCAGCGGTGGGCGAACGCTGGTGGTGCACTCCACGAACGGCGACGTCTCGATCAAGCGCGGCGGAAGCTGATTGCCGGCACGAAGGGGGCACGGCGTGGGTGGTGTGCGTGGTGCGACGTCCGCAGCGGAGGGTCGCATCAGCGGAGCGCCGGTTGCACCGCTGATGCCCGGACATGCCACGGCGCCCATCCACTCCGTGCTCGTTGGCGAGGCGCCAGGACCGCGTGGCGCGGATCAGTCGGGGATTCCGTTCTTCGGTGATCGGGCCGGTAAATCGCTCTACGCCGCGCTGGAGTCAGCGGGCCTGCTGACGTGGGAAGGCGATCCGCATGCGGTGCGCTGGGACGGAGCCGCGCTGCGCCGTGCTGGCGTGCGGCCGATCGTCACCGATGTGCTGCTGACGAATGCGTTCGACCGCTGCCCGACCGATGACGGCCGCAGTTTTCGTGCGCCGACGCGTGCCGAGCGCGAAGCGCCGGCGAACCTGGCGCGGTTGCGCGCGGACATCGAGCACGCCATGTCGCGCGGCGCGGTCCGCGTGTGCTGCCTCGGCAAGGTTGCCACGGCGGTCGTGCAATTACTCGGCCTGCAGATCATGGTGCACGCGGTGCCGCACCCGAGTGCGCAGGGCTTGCTGACGTCGGCACCGAATCGTGGCAAGGGCGCCCGAATGGCTGATCTCGAGGCCGCGTGGCAGCGCGATCTGGTCGCACTGCTCTGCGGCTAGCCGCGCATCAGTTGCCGCCGCCAAGGTTGAAGAAGTCCAGGCGCGGGTTCACCACGCTGTTGTAGATCGAGCCGAAACTGTACGAGAGCCCTGTGAACACGAACAGGTTGTAGTTGCTCGCCAGTGCCCGCTGCTGTGTGAGGATCTGCTCGGGCGTCTGTCCGGCGGCCGCAAGGAAGATCTGGTCGCGAATCAGCGACGCACCGCCGCCAATGTTGAAGCTGAGTCCCTTCACCAGGTTCATGTCAGCCGACCCGTTCAGGCTCAGGTTCCACTTCCGTACATCGGGGACGAAGCTCGCGTAGCGCGCGCTGACATTGACGCTGCCCCAGCTCTTTCGGACATCCGAACCGAGCACGAGTTCCTGCTGTGTTCTCCACTCCGCGCTGCGGCCAAAGATGGTCGGCTGTTTCCACCGGAAGTACCTCGGCCCGACGCCGTACGAAATGGCGACCTGCTGGCTCGTGGCCTGTGACCACGGGAAGATGTTGTACTCGATCACCGGCGCAGCGCGGAAGACGAGCCGCGTGTTGTTGAATTCGCTGTAGCCGACGTTGGCAAGCGCACCGATCGAGAGGCGTGACGAGAGCGCCTTCACGCCCCTCGCGAACACAACCCCCTGACGAATGGTGTTTCTGACCGTCGTCGAGTCGTCGATTTCGAACTTGCTGAACCGCGCGTTCTGGTTCACGCCGAAGCGTATCGCGTTCTTCTCCGTCACGCGCCGTACGCGAACATCATTGAACATGCTGCCGGACTGCTGCCGGCTTTCGGTGCTCAGAAAACCGTTCATGCGGATCTGAAACACGAAGAAGTTCCAGCGGTCGTTGACCGACTGCGGCGATGCCTGCCGGGCACCCGCTGGCGCATCGTAGACCACCCGAAGCCGCGCGCCCGCGGATGTCGAACGGACATACGGAACGAGGAGCAGCTTGAAGCTGGCCGCGAGTTTGCGCCGCACGCCATCCTCCGACTCGTTCGGGATGGTGTTCACGACCATGGTGTCGACGCGACTCTCGAATCGCCCCCGGCCAATTGCCGTGACCGTGTAGCGGTACGCGCCACTCCCCGTCTCGATCGTGGTGACGAGAAACTGCATGTCCGCGAACAGTCGGTCGCGTGTCCAGCTCACATACGGCAGTTCGAGTACGTAGAAGTCCGTCGCGCACCCCTGTTCTGTATCGCCGCGGCATTCGAGATACACCTTGATCGCATCATCCGGGCTGAGTGCGGCGCTGTCCTTCTGGGCGGTCGGCGGCGTGACAGCCTGCGCCGATCCATGCCGGGGGGCGAGGAGGGCGACCAGCAGCAGGAGCTGTGACAGATGGCGCCACGTGCATCGGATCTGCATTGAACGATCGGGCGGGAGGGAGAGCGGTTCGCACCGGCGGCATGCCGAGGCTTGAGACACGAGTCACGACCCAAGGGTTGCTCCGGTCAGCGCGTGCGTCCGTAGATTACGCCGTTGCCGTGGGCAAGTTTCCTTCACTCACACAATTCGTGTCGCGTCATCGCTTGATCGTTACAGGAGGCGCCGGATTCATCGGAAGCGCCACCATCTGGCAGCTCAACAATCTGGGTTACGACGATATCCTCTGTGTCGATGCCCTCCGGTCTGGCGACAAGTGGAAGAACCTCGTGGGTCTGCGCATCACGGATGCCATCCACAAGGATGAGTTCCTCGCGACGCTGCGCCGAAACTCCGGCGCCTTCCAGGCTGACACCGTCATCCACTTCGGTGCCTGCTCCTCGACCACCGAGCGTGATGCCGATTACCTGCTGGCGAACAACACGCACTACACCACCGAGCTCTGCGACTGGTCGATTGAGCGACACGCGCGGTTCATCTACGCCAGCAGCGCCGCAACCTTTGGCGATGCGGCCGGCGGTTTCGACGACGACCCGGCCCGCCTCGAGTCGCTCGTCCCACTGAATATGTACGGATTCTCCAAGCACCTGTTCGATCTGCACGCAGCCCGCACCGGATTGCTGCAGCACGTCGTCGGGCTCAAGTTCTACAACGTCTTCGGGCCAAATGAGTATCACAAGGGCGACATGATGAGTGTCGTCGCCAAGGCGCATCGGCAGATCCGGCAGACAGGGGTGCTCGAACTGTTCCAGTCGCACCGGCCCGATGTCGCGGACGGCGAGCAGCAACGCGACTTTGTCTACGTCAAGGATGCGGCGGCTGTGGTCGCGTGGCTCGTTGCGGCGCCACAGGTGAATGGGCTCTTCAATCTGGGCACCGGTCAGGCACGCAGCTGGAATGCCCTTGGGCACGCCGTGTTCGCTGCGATGAAGCGGGCGCCCTCAATCCGATACGTCCCGATGCCCGTGTCGATTCGCGATCGCTACCAGTATTTCACGCAAGCATCCATGACGCAGATGACTGCAGCGGGATGCCCGGTCCGTTTCATGAGCCTTGAAGACGCCGTGCACGACTATGTGACCCGGTACCTGGCCCGGGACGAGGCGACACTCGGTGTCGTCGGTGCCTGAGGGCCACCGACCACACCGGGGATTACTCCGACTCAATTGCCGAGAGAGTCCAGTCGCTCAAGCTGAGGGATCAGCGTGTCGCTGACATCCGCACCTGAGGCTTCGACCGCCGCGCGCAGGACCGCCAACTCTTCGTTCGCATAGTCGCTGGCCGTGATCGGAAAGCAATCGCGGAAGAGCATGTCCGGCAGCGCAACACGCACCGGCAGCGGGCCACCGGCCTGGTCCCAATAGATGTCGAAGTCGTACGTCCACGGTCCGATCGTCAGGCGAAGCAGTACGCGATCGGAATCACAATCCTGATACAACTCGCCGCGATGCAGCATCTGCTGCACCCACAGTGCCGCCAGACGACCGTGATCCCCGCCGGCGCAGAACAGCGAATCCGACGCCTCGCGCAAATGCCACCCGTATCGCCGCCCGAAGGTCAGGCGTACGTCCGTGCTCTCATCACTGAGTTCGTCGAGGGGCCACATTGGGGAGTTGTGGGTAGGAGTGCACGACGATTCTCGGTCAAGAACCAGAAACGTGCAAGAGGCCGGGGCTGCCGACCAGAACGGCACGCCGCGTCGCCATGCTCCGCAGACCGAGCTCGTGCGCTCTGTTAAAGCCATGATTGTCAGGCACTTGCATCTCACGTCCGGCGGCGGATCATCGCTGGTGTCCGGGCTCAGATTGTGACCGTCACGCGGCGATTCTGCTCCAGCGCCGGCCCCGCGCGTTGCCCCCGACGACTCAACTGGCGTTCCCGTTGGCGCTGAGTCTCGCATCAGCGCGGGGAGTGCCCGCCGCAGCACTCGTCAGGCGTGCGCGCGCCCGGTGCGCGAGGCGTACACGTTGCGGCGCTTGTCTCGACCCAGAGCAACCACGTCGTAGCGCTCTGGATTCGGCCCCTCCATGCCGGGAGAGCCCGTCGGCATGCCGGGAACGAACAGGCCAACCAGCGCCGGCCGCTCGCGTAACACCTTCTGCACCAGATCAGGCGGAACGTGCCCTTCAAACAGGTACCCCGCCGCCACAGCCGTGTGGCACGACGCAAGCTCCGCAGGCACACCGAGCGACGCCTTCACCGCCTGCATGTCCGCCGTGTCCCGAACCTCGATGACAAACCCCGCCGACTGCATGACGGCGTTCCACGCCAGGCAGCAGCCGCAGTTCGGGTCCTTGTACACCGTCAGCCGGTTCCGCGGAGGTTGCGCCAGTGTACGTCGCGGAATCATCGCGGAAATGCCGGCAAACGCGGCACAGCGGGCAAGGAAGTCTCGGCGGGGAAGGTGTGTGGCCATGAGCAAATATAGATTCATCCACAGCCATGGCCATCATCCAAGCGTCGATCCCCCTGTTCTTTCTCCTGATTCTCGTCGAGCTCATCGTCGCGCGTCGGCGTCACGACGACGTCTACCGGCTGAATGATTCGATCAACGATCTCTCCTGTGGCATCCTCAGTCAGCTCCTCGGCATCTTCACCAAGCTTCTCGTCCTCGGTGTCTATGGGTGGTGTGTCGCGCACCTCTCGTTGCAGCGGACCGGCCTGATTCCAGCCTGGATAGACCGCGTGCCGTTTGGCGCCAGCGCCGTACCCGGTGCGCTCCTCGTCGACTGGGCCGCCTGGGGCGCCTGGACTGCTGGATTCCTCCTGGTGGATCTGGCGTACTACTTCCTCCACCGCTACTCGCACACGGTCCATATCCTCTGGGCCGGCCACGTCGTGCATCACTCGAGCGAGGAGTACAACCTCACGGTCGCACTGCGCCAGAGCGCACTGCACGGGCTGCTCAGTTGGGTGTTCTTCGTGCCGCTCGCCGTGATCGGTGTCCCGTGGGGCATGTTCGCCGCCTGTTATGCGCTCAACCTGGTGTATCAGTTCTGGATCCATACGCGTGAGATCGATCGGCTGCACCCGTGGCTGGAGGCGTGGCTGAATACTCCCTCTCATCACCGCGTGCACCATGGCGTGAATCCGCAGTATCAGGACAAGAACTACGCCGGTGCGCTGATCATCTGGGATAGGCTGTTCGGCACCTTCGAGCCCGAGGTGGAGCCGGTCGTCTACGGCATCACCACACCGCTCGGCAGCTGGAATCCCGTATGGGCGAATGTACACATCTTTGCCGGAATCGCCCGACACGCAAGGCGGACGAGTCGGTGGCGCGACAAATGGAGAGTCGTGTTCGGCCATCCGGGCTTCATGCCATCCGATCTTGCGACGGCAGACCATGCGTCGAAGATGGCGTGGCCGATGCACGCACCGCAATTCGATCCGGTCATCCCCCGCGCACGGCAGGCCTACGCGGCGGCACAGTTCGCGGTGTTGCTCGTGGCGGCGTACCTCACCCTGGTGAGTGAAGCACGGCTTGCGACGCATGAGATTGCGGCGATGGTGTTCCTCGTGGCGCTTGGACTTTCGAACGTCGGTGCGATCTTCGAAGGGCGTCGTGCGGTGCAGGGAATGGAGTTCGCTCGTCAGGCTGCGATAGCTGCCGCAGCAAGTCTGTTCCTCGTGCGCGGCGAGCATGTGGCACTGGCTGCCGCCACACTGACGATCAGTGTGGCGTCGGTGGCATGGCTGCTCAGGCTCGATCGTGAGCCGGCCGTTCGCTGATCATTTCCCGATCGCGCGACCCACCGCCATCCCCGCCAGCAGCGCCAGAACGCCCAGCACCAGGCTTGCCATCACGTAGCCCGTAACCATGTTGGCGCGACCACCCTCCATGCCGTCCACGATATCCATCGTGAATGCCGAGAACGTCGTGAAGCCACCGCACAACCCGGTCGTGATCAGCAGCCGCGTCGAATCACTCAGACCGCCGCTCTGCACCCCGTAGCGCACAGCAGCGCCGAAGACGAATGAGCCGATCACGTTGACCAACAGGATGCCGAGTGGGAAGGCGGTGCTCACACGTGTGCTCACGAACGACACGAGCAGCATGCGTGCCGCGCCGCCGACGCCGCTTCCTGCCGCAACCAGCAGCACCGATTGCAGCGACGGCATCGTCGGCGTCACGCGGCCACCACGGTGTCCTGCTCATACGCTCGTGTGCGCCACTGCCGTGGCCGTTTGAGCGATGACACGACGATGCGGATCGCGGCCACAGGGTCCGCGGTGAACGAGAGCCAGAATGTCCAGTGCCGCTCCGCGTACGACTCGGCAAGCGCGAACTGCAGCAGAAAACGAACAGACACAAGAACGAGATTCAGGGTGAGCCACAGGGCCGCAACCCCGCCGGCGCGCCACGGCGGGATATCGGCACTGAGCGCGATCAGCACCGCGGGCAGCGGAACGAACTGGGTCAGCAGTACGAAGCAGACGTCGAGCAGCTGCCCGAACGGCGTCGTGCCGTCCTTGAGGTCGATCGAGCGACCCCACTCGCGCCACATCTGGGCGATGCCGGTGTAGGCGCGAACGCCGATGATCCTCGAGCCGTCGAGAAAACCGACGCGTGCTCCGTTCCGCGCCATGTGCCGTGCGAGCGTGACGTCATCGCACCAACTGCGTCTCGCGCTGCTGTATCCGCCGTTCGCCAGCAGGACGCTGCGCTTTGCGAGGAAGCACTGGCCGTTGGCCATGACACGATCGGCTGGCGGTGCCTTCTCGCCTGCCGCGCCAAACCTGTAGACGAGCGTGACCAGCATGGCCGGCTGCAACCATTGCTCGGCAACGGTCATTTCATTGAAGCGCGGTGCAAAACTGACGGCGTCGTAGCCCAGCAGGTCGGCCGCGCCCACGGCGGCAGCGACGAGGCCGGGCGCCGGCGTCGTGTCCGCATCGATGCCCAGCACCCATTCGCCCCTCGCGTGCCTCAGGCCATGCTCGAGCGCCCACACCTTGCCAACCCACTCCGGGGGCAACGGGTCGTCGTGCATCGGCCTGATCCGAGAGTCCTGGCGCGCTGCGTCCTGCACCAGCTCCCAGGTGCCGTCCGTCGATCGGCTGTCGACGATCAGCGCCTCGAGCATCGCTGGCCCCTGCGCGCGGAGCCCGTCGAGGCACGGACCGATCCGGTGTGCCTCGTCCAGACACGTGACCACGACCGTCACGCGCCCAGCATGCGAGTCGCCCTGCAACGGTTCCACTGGCGGCTGGCGTCGCCGGCCGGGGAGGAGCCGGATCACCAGCAGGACAACGGCCGCGGCTTGGAGGAGCGTCAGAGCCGCGAGTGCGGCCGGGAGAATGGGCACCTCGCGAATGTGGTCGATCCGCGCGTGGATTGTCAGGGGGAACCATCTGGGCTCTGTGGCGAATACCTTTGTCTGGCTTGAACACCCGTTCTCGCTCCGTCGTCCCAATCCACTTCACAGGTTCTGAGACATGCGTCGTTTTCTTGCGCTTTCCGCGTTGCTTCTGTCTTCCACGGCACCCCTCCTCGCCCAGGGGGCGGGCGGCATGGCCATGGCAACTCCGACGGCCGGCCGGCTCGCACCGGCGCCGTCGCCACGAGCCACGGCCGTCATGACCCTGAGCACGAATGTCCGCGGCGCAGCGCCGATGAAGGTCACCATCGACTACGGCCAGCCGTTTGCACGCGGCCGTGCGGTTGAAGGCGGTCTGATTCCCAACGGCACGGTGTGGCGTACGGGCGCGAATGCCGCGACCTCGCTGGTGACTGACGTGGCGCTGCGGATCGGGACGCTGATGGTACCGAAGGGGGCCTACACGTTGTTCACGCTCTGGTCACCGGCCGCCGGCATGCAGCTCATCGTCAGCAAACAGACGGGCCAGTGGGGGACGGAGTACCAGGCCGCGCAGGATCTTGGTCGGACGGCAATGACGGCGCGCACCCTGAACGACGTCCATGATGCGTTCACGATCGTCCTCGAACCGGGCATGGCCACGTCGGGCCCGGCCGCCGCGACGCTTCGCCTGACCTGGGGCAAGACGGAATTCTCCGCGCCTGTGATCGCCGTACCCTGATCGTCTTTCCTTCGCTCCGCCGCCCGGTGCAGTCAGGGCGGCGGGGCGCGGTGGAGACAGCCCACGCATTCATCGGGCTCCAGCTCCCGCGATGGCAGTTCCAATGTGCCGAGACCTGCGACCCCCCGTTATCTTCTTGCGGCTGGCGCAGGTCTCCGCGTTTCCCGAAGCATTTTCCCGCTCATGACGCATCACTCACGATTGCACCAGCTGCACGCGGCAGGCCAGAGCGTGTGGCTCGACTATATCGATCGCACCATCCTCACGAATGGTGGATTGACCCGGCAGATCGCCGACGATGCCCTCACCGGCATGACGTCGAATCCCACAATCTTCGAGAAGGCCCTCGCCACGGGCACTGCCTACGATGCGCAGTTGGCCGCTGCCCCGGAGCACCTCACTCCCTGGCAGCTGTTCGAACTGGTCGAGAGTGACGACGTCCGTACCGCTTGCGACCAGTTCCGTGCCGTGTACGAGCAGTCTGGCGGCACCGATGGATTCGTCTCGATCGAGGTGTCGCCGAACGTGGCGCACGACGCCGACGCGACGGTCGAGGAGGCGCACCGGCTCTGGACCCTGGTGAACCGGCCGAACGTGATGATCAAGGTCCCCGGCACCGAAGAGGGATCACGGGCGCTCCGTCGATTGATCGCGGATGGCCTGAACGTGAACGTCACGTTGCTGTTCTCCGTTGACGCGTACCGCCGTGTGATCGAGGCTTACCTCGCCGGGCTCGAAGATCGGATGCAGGCAGGTGGTGACCTGCATCGGGTTGCCAGCGTGGCGAGCTTCTTCATCAGCCGCGTGGACAGCGAGGTTGACGCGCGTCTTGACGCCATCATCCGTGATGCCGATGATGCCTCGCGATCGCGACTCGGTGCGCTCAAGGGCAAGGCCGCCATCGCGAACGCGAAACTTGCCTACGCACAGTTTCAGCATCATTTCGCCGGGGCCCGATGGGAGAAGCTTCGCGCGCACGCGGCACATGTGCAGCGCCCGTTGTGGGCCAGTACGAGCGCCAAGAATCCGGCCTATCGCGACGTCATGTACGTCGAGCAGCTCGTCGGGCCCGACACGGTCAACACCATGCCACCAGCCACCATCACGGCGTTCCAGAATCACGGCGAGACCTCACGCACCGTCGATGCCGGTGTCGATGAGGCGCGCGAGTTGTTGCAGGCGCTGGCCAGTGAGGGCATCAGCATGACGTCCGTCACGGACAAGCTCCTGGCCGAGGGGCTTTCGAGTTTCCAGAAGTCGTTCGACACGTTGCTCGCGGGGCTTGAGACGAAGCTGCGCGCCCTTGGCCGCGCGCCCGTCGCGACTGTCTGACCTTCTGCGTTCATCACACGCGTAGCGGAGGCTGCCTGCATGGTGCGGGCAGCCTCCAGCGCATTCAGCTCCGGTAGTCATGGCTCAACGTCTCGTCGGAACGATCGTCAGTGCGGTGTCGCTCGGCGCCGTGCTCTTCGTAGCTGCCCGCGGTATTCCAGGCGCTGGCGTGCCGCCGCTCGGCCCGCTGCTTGATCCACTGAATGGTGCGGCGGCGAGTGTCCGGTATGCTGATCTGCCAACGACCGAGCGGCAGCAGATTCCCGGTATCGGCGACAGCGTTCAGGTGCTGTACGACGTGCGCGGCGTACCACACATCTATGCGCAGCGCAGCGAAGACGCCTACCGGGCACTCGGCTTCGCTGTCGCACGAGACCGGCTCTTCCAGATGGAGCTCACGTATCGCGCCGCATCGGGCACGCTGACGGAACTTGCGGGTGCACGGGCGCTGCCGCTCGACCGGGAAGCGCGACAGCTCGGACTGGGCTGGGCTGCGGAACGCAAATGGGCCGCGCTCGCGGAGAACAACCCGGGCCGCAAGGCAATGATCGCGTTCGCCGAGGGCGTGAACGCGTATCGTGCCACGCTGACGCCAGCCAGTACGCCGGTGGAGTACAAGCTGCTTGGGACGACCCCAATGCTGAAATGGGAACCACGGTATTCCGTGTACCTCCTCATGCGCATGGCACTCACGCTGGCATACGATCCCGAGGACTTGCGTCGCACGCGCGTGGCGGCGCTTGTCGGTCGGTCTGCCGCCGATGCGCTCTTCCCGCGCAACAACCCGATTCAGGAGCCGATTCAACCGGTGGCTGGACGCACTGCGCCGCGGGAAGCGTGGAGCGTGCTCCCGCCCCCCGGCGCGGCCGACACGTCATTGCTCGTTCCGGCCAAGGCGGCCAGCGTGCTTGAGCACACAGCGCTTGCGATGCCGGGGGCGGAGCAGACCGGTGATGCGCTCGGCAGCAACAACTGGGCAATCGCGCCGCAGCGCACCGCCAGTGGCGGGGCCCTGCTGTCGGGCGACCCGCATCTCGATCTCTCGCTGCCGTCCATCTGGTACGAAGCGCACCTCGTCGTGAAGGATTCCGTCGACGTGTACGGCGTGACGTTCCCCGGCGCACCGTCGATCATCATCGGCTTCAATCAAAACGTCGCATGGACGTTCACGAACACCGGTGGTGACGTCGCCGACTACTTCCTCGAGGAAGTGGACAACGCAGCGCGACCATCCACCTACCGGCTGGATGGCCAGTGGAAGACGCTCACACCGCGGGTCGAGACGTTCGAGTCAGCGAGTGGTGCGGTGCTCGCCACCGACACCGTGTACTACACACATCGCGGCCCGACCCTGCGCGAGAACGGTCGATTCCTCAGCTTCCGCTGGACGGCGCACGACGCATCCAATGAGATCGACGGGTTCCTTGCGGCGACGAGAGCGGCAACGGTGCAGCAGTGGCAGACTGCGATGCGTGGGTACCAGTCGCCGACGCAGAACATGCTGGTGGCGGATCGCAGCGGCACGATAGGTTTGCGCTCGCAGGGTGAGTATCCGCTTCGGCCCGCTGGCGGCGACGGTGCGTATGTGCGCGATGGGCGACTGACCGCCAGCGACTGGGTTGGCATGGCGCCGTGGGATAGCATGCCACAGGTGACGAATCCGGCGCAGGGGTACATCGTCAGCGCGAACCAGCAGCCGTTCGACCCCGCGGTGATCGCCCGCTACATCGGTGGGAACTGGCCCGATCCGTGGCGGGCCATCCGCATCAACGAGCTGCTGCGCGCCGACGACAAGGTCACGCCGCAGCGCGTGCGCGAAATGCACATGGACCCGCTCAATGTGCGCGCGCGAATGCTCGCGCCGTATTTCGTCCGCGCCGCCGAGCGGAGCGGCAATCCCGCGCTGAGTGCCGCCGCAACACTGCTCCGCGACTGGGACTATCGCTATGGCCTCTCAGCCAGTGCGCCAGTCTTGTTCGAGGCGGCGATGAAACGGGCCGTGCGTGACACCTGGGATGAGCTGAGTGCCGAGGCCGGGAAGCCTGCGGTCGCGACACCGGCGACGGTCGTGTTCCTGGAGCTGCTGCGCGATTCCACCAGCGCCTGGTGGGATGATCGGCGCACCGCGAACTCCACCGAGACGCGGGATGGGCTGTTGGCCGCGTCGCTCAGCGCCGCCTGGGATTCGCTCAGCACGACGCTCGGACCAGTGGGCGACGCATGGGACTGGGGTCGCCGCGGTGGTATCAACGTACGCCACCTGCTGAACCTGCCGGGATTCTCGCGTGAGCACCTGCCGGTGACCTCCGGGTATGGCACAATCGCGCCTGCCTCAGGCGCAAACGGAAGCCATGGCGCCAGCTGGCGGATGATCGTTGAGCTCACCAGGGAGCGCCGCGCAGCGTGGTCCATCTATCCGGGTGGACAAAGCGGCAACCCGGCCAGCAAGCGGTATGACGACCGGCTCGAGTCGTGGCGGACCGGGCAACTCGACTCACTCGTGGTACCCGAATCCGCTGCGGCCTTCCCGAAGACGCGTATCCTTTCGACGCTCGAGCTGCGGCCCTAGTGTGATGACGTGGAAGTTCGCATCAGAATTGCCGGTCCTTCTGGCATCTGGCCGCGTTGAAAATCCTCGCGATACCTACCGGTATTGCTGCGGTTTTCGCCTCGCCAGTCACCAGAATTCCTCGGCCCTTCTTTTGCTGCGAACTTCCACGTCAACACACTCGCGCCGCCCAGCCAGCCCCTCAGTTCCGGAACCCTTCCCAATGTTTTATGCCGTCTCCGTTGTCCTATTCCTCGCCGCCGAGTTCGTCATCGGTTGGTGGGCACTGCCTGTGGTGGGGTTCGTCCTCGGCCTGGTTGGCGCGCGTCGGCGGGGAATAGCCGTCATCGTCGCCGGTGCTGCCCTGACGGCGTGGGCCGTCCTCTTTGGCTGGACGGCTTTTCACGGTAACCTCGGCGGCTTCATGCAGAGCCTCGCAGCCAGCATGAAGCTGCGATCAAACGTGTTATTGAGTGTGGCGACCGCGCTCCCGCCACTCCTCGCCGGACCAGCCGCGCGGCTTGGAGCCGGACTGCGTCCTGAGCCAACGGCAAAGGCGTCCGCGACGCCCGCGTAAAGCGACGGTCTCCGCTATGTTGGGTGTTCGGGGCACCGGCGCGTGGGCGCGCCGGCTGTGCCCGGGGCCCGGTCACGACCGGCGCCAACCTCACTCGACGCTGAAACCGTGTCCGTAACCGCCCCGAAGACGAAGATCGTCTGCACCCTCGGCCCTGCCTCCGCCACGCGTGAGAGCATCGGCAGCCTGATCGAAGCGGGCCTCAATGTCGCCCGGATCAACTTCTCACACGGCACGCACGAGCAGCACGCAGCGACGATCGCGCTCGTGAGAGAGCTGTCGCGAGAGGCGCGCCACCCGGTGGCGATCCTCGGCGATCTGCAGGGGCCACGGATCCGGATCGGGCTGCTCTCGCAACCCCTCCAGCTGGTGCCTGGCCGTGAGGTGATCCTGGCGCACGAAGGTGAGGAGGAGCCGGGCGACATCCCGGTCACGTACACCCAGCTCTCGCACGACGTGACGAATGGCAGCCGCATCCTGATCAACGACGGGCTGCTCGAACTGCGCGTCCTCCAGGTCCTCGGAAAGCGCGTGCGGTGTGAAGTCGTCTTCGGCGGTGAGCTCAAGAGCAACAAGGGCATCAACCTGCCGGGTATCGCCGTGTCGGCGCCGTCCATCACGGAGAAGGATCGGGCTGACGTGGCCTTTGCCGTCGAGCAGGATCTCGACTATCTGGCCCTCAGCTTCGTCCGTCGTGCCGAGGATCTCTGGCAGCTTCGCGGATTGGTGCCGAGCAGCATGATGATCGTGGCGAAGATCGAGAAGGACGTCGCGCTGAACAACATCGAGACGATCGTCGCGGCGTCGGATGCGATCATGGTTGCCCGCGGCGACCTCGGTGTGGAACTGCCATTCGAACGTGTGCCGGTGGCGCAGAAGCAGATCATTGCGCTCTGCAATCGCCTCGGCCGGCCGGTGATCACGGCAACGCAGATGCTGGAGTCGATGATCACGCATCCGCGCCCCACGCGCGCGGAAGCGAGCGATGTGGCGAACGCCATTCTCGACGGGACTGACGCGGTCATGCTGTCGGCGGAAACGGCTGCCGGTGCCTATCCGCGCCTCGCCGTCGAAGCGATGCGGCGCATCATCGTCGAGATCGAGCAGCGCGCCAATCTCGAGCCGCAGAAGAAGGATCAGCGACGCCTTCCCGATCACAAGCACGATGTCGCCGAGGCGATCGCATCGGCCGTCAGTGCCGCCGTGAAGATGCTCCAGGCGCCGGCCATCGTCTGTTTCACCAAGAGTGGATCGACGGCGCGGGTTGTGTCGAGCATGCGGCCCGCCGTGACCGTGGTGGCGTGCACCGATCTGGAGAAGACGTACCGCCAGCTCGCCCTCGTCTGGGGCGTCGTGCCGGAACTCGTTCCACGGCACGACTCGTACGAGGCGCTGATTGTCGAGGGGCTTGCTGCGGTCCGTCGCCTCAATCTCGCCGATCCGGGAGATCACATCGTCGTCACCGCCGGCGTACCGTTCGATACGCCAGGGACCACCAATTTCATGCGCGTGGAGACGGTGTGAGACTGACCTTCCTCGGCACCGGAACCAGTTTCGGCGTGCCGCAGGTTGGTTGCAACTGTGATGTCTGTCGGTCGCCTGACCCGCGTGACAAGCGGACGCGGGTCGGTGCCGTCGTCGAGACGGCCGGTGGCACACGGCTCCTGCTCGACACCCCACCTGAGCTGCGGATCCAACTCATCGCGAATGGGATCGATCGCGTCGATGCCGTGCTCTTCACGCACGATCACGCCGATCACACGCACGGGCTGGACGACATTCGTGCCATCTCCGTGCGACGCGACGGTCCCCTGCCGATGTACGGCACCGCAGAGACGATCCGCAGCCTCACGGAGAAGTTCCGCTACGTCTTTGACGACACGATGCGACCGATGCCCGGCACAGCGAAGCCGGAAGGGCAGACCTTCATCATCGAACCCGATGTACCGGTCCGGATCGGTGACGTCACCGTCCAGCCGTTCAGTGTGCCGCACGGGCGTTTCAGCGTGACAGCGTACCGGATCGGGCCGCTGGGCTATGTGACAGACGCCAAGTCGGTTCCCGATTCGGCCGTCGCGCTGCTTCGCGGTGTGAAAGTGCTGGTTCTGAACGCGCTCTTTCGCACATCGCATCCGACGCACCTGAGCATTCCCGAGGCCGTCGCGGTGGCGCGTGACGTCGGAGCGGCTCGAACATACCTGACGCACCTGACGCACGAGAATTTCCACGCGGACCTCGAAGCCGAGCTCCCTGTCGGGATCTTTCCGGCGTTCGATGGCCTGACGCTGCGCGTGGAATAGCGCGCCGCGTTGCATGCCGGGTGACCGCATGCGTGCCCGCCGAGCCGAATCTCGCGTGCATGGCCCCGGGTGCCTCATAGCCTGGCTCCCTTGTGTCGCTCGGTGGTGATAGGGAGTTTTCCCGCACCGTGGTACCGCCACCGCCCACTCGTCTTTCGCCTTCCATTCTCCCACCGAGGTTCCGATGTCCGCTCCTGCCATCTCGTCGGCGTTGTTGGCCGACTGCGTCACCGTCGCCGGCTCGGCCGTGACAGTCACGCAGCCCGAGCTGCTCGCCACCGACCGCATGGATGCGGTGGTCAATGCGGCGGTCTTCGGCAGTGCTGCGGAGAAGGAGTACGCGCGCTGGCTGCTGTGGGAAGTCGGGCAGCAGGTGGGCGTCCGGGCGGCGTCCATCCACGATCTCTACATCGCGCGCGGTGCGGGAAAGACCGGTGGGTACACCGTGCCCGCGATGAACATCCGGGCGGCGTCGTACGATACGATGCGCTCCATCTTCCGGACGGCCCTCCGGCTCGACGCGGGCGCGTTCATCCTCGAGATCGCGCGATCCGAGATTGCGTATACCGATCAGCGCCCCGCCGAGTACGTGGCAGTGGCACTTGCCGCCGCATTGCGTGAAGGATTCCGTGGCCCGCTGTTCGTGCAGGGCGACCATTTCCAGGTGAATCACAAGAAATTCGCCGTGGATCCCGTGCTGGAAGTGAATTCCGTCAAGCAGCTGGTGACCGAGGCAGTCGCCGCCGGGTTCTACAACATCGATGTCGACACATCGACACTGGTGGATCTGTCGACGCCGACGCTCGACGAGCAGCAGGCACCGAACTATCTGACGGCGGTGGACATCTGCCGGTTTGTGCGTGCTGCCGAACCCGCTGGCGTGACGATCTCGCTTGGTGGCGAGATCGGTGAGGTCGGAACCGAGAACTCCACACCCGACGAGTTGCACGCCTTCATGAAGGGGTTCCAGCGCACACTGGAGGCGCAGGCGCCCGGCATGGCCGGACTGTCGAAAATCAGCGTACAGAGTGGCACCAGTCATGGCGGCACGGTGCTCCCCGATGGCAGCATCGCGGATGTCGCTCTCGACCTCGATACGCTTCGCGTCCTGGGCGAAATCGCCCGGTCGGAGTATGGCATGGCGGGCGCCGTGCAGCACGGCGCCAGCACATTGCCCGACAGCAAGTTCAATTCGTTCCCGGGAACGGAAACCGCTGAAATCCACCTCGCGACGAATTTCCAGAACATGATGTTCGATCACCTTCCCGATGCGCTTCGCTCGGAGATCTACGACTGGCTGCTCATCAACGCGAAGGACGAGCGGAAGGCGACGGACACCGACGAGCAGTTCTTCTACAAGACGCGGAAGAAGGCCACCGGACCATTCAAGACGCAGCTCTGGGCGTTGCCGTCGGAGATCAAGGCGACACTCGCTGCGGCGTATGATGCGAAGTTCACGTTCCTGTTCACGCAGTTACAGATCAACGGGACCAGGCCGGCGGTCAAGGCGTTTGTGAAGGCGCCGCGCCTGCACAAGGTCTTTGGCGCGCCCGGTGTGGTCGCGGCGCCTGATGATGCGGACTTGAGTGACTGAGACCGTCTCATTCGACGCTGCAGCGGCCGCGCCTCCGCACGGGGATGCGGCCGCTGAGCCGTCGCGTGGGGCTCGGCAGCTGCTCGATGCCGCTGTCACACGCACGATCGCCGCGCTCGCCCACGACCTGCGCAACGCGCTCGGAGTCGTGAGCATGCAGGTCGAGGCGATTGCCGTCCGCGCGGGGGCCCCCGCCCCCGATCTGCCCGCCATCGCGGGGCATGCGTCGGTCGCTGCCGATCACATCGAGCGGCTCGCGGCCATGACGAATGCGTTGATCGACTTTGCACGCGGCCGTCCGTCATCGGATCTCTCGGTGATCGTCGCGGAGGCGGTCGCACTGGTTCCGATGCGCGCAATCACGGTCACGAGCCCGCCAGTGGCGTCCGTGGGGCTTGATTCGCTGCTGACCCGTGCGGTGACGCTGGAGCTGCTCGCATTCGCACTCCGTTCACCCGCGGCACTGGCATTCCGTGTTGCGACTGAAGCAGATGGCACCACGGTGGAGGTCGCCACAGGTCAGCCCTGCGTGCATGATGCGACGGTGGAATGGGTTGTGCAGTTCATTGCCGTTGGCGGACGCATCGAACCCACAGCAGACGGCATCCGTCTTCGCTTCCCGCCGATCGCCTGACCTGATACCGCGCCCATGGCCAACGCCAAGATCCTCATTGCTGACGACGAGCCCGCTGTCACCACCCCGCTCGAGGCGGTACTCACGGCCGACGGCTACGAGGTCGTGGTGGTCAGCGACGGCGTTGCGGCCCTCGAGCGACTCGAGAAGGACGACATCGCGCTGGTGCTCACCGATCTCAAGATGCCCGGCCTGGATGGCATGGCCCTGCTCGAAGCCGTGCGCACGCGGGAGTTGCTCGTCGAATGCATCATCATCACCGGCGAGGCCTCCGTTGACACGGCGGTGGAGGCGATGCGGTTCGGTGCCTACGACTACATCGAGAAACCGCTCACCAAGCAGAAGCTCACGCGGCTCAAGGCGCTGATTCCGAAAGCGATCGAGAAGGAAGCCACACGACGGAAGAACCGCGAACTGTCGTCCCGGCTCGAAGGGTTGACGAGTTTTGGCGAACTGATCGGCCAGTCGGAGCCGATGCGCGAAGTGTATGGCCTCATCGAGGCCGTGGCACCGACCGGTGCGAGTGTGCTCGTGCTTGGCGAGAGCGGCACAGGCAAGGAGCTGGTGGCACGTGCGATCCATCAGAAGAGTGACCGGGCGAAAGGGCCGTTTTACGCACTGAACTGCGCCGCGCTTCCGAAGGAAATTCTCGAGAACGAACTCTTCGGCCACGAGAAAGGCGCCTTCACCGGTTCGGTGAACGAGAAGACGGGGGCGTTCGAGAACTCCAGTGGCGGGACGCTCTTTCTCGATGAACTGGCCGAGATGGCACCGGACATCCAGGTCAAGCTGCTGCGCGCGATCGAGACACGCTCGATTCGACGGCTGGGCGGAAAGAAGGAGATCCCGGTGGACATCCGGATCGTCGCAGCGACCAACAAGGACGTACAGAAGGCGATCGCGGACAACGAGTTGCGCGAGGACCTCTACTATCGGCTGGCAGTCGTGGAATTCGTGCTGCCGCCGCTGCGCGAACGGGGCACCGATATCCTGATCCTGGCGGAAGCCTTTCTGCAGCGTTTCGCGAAGCAGAATGGCAAGCGTGTCACGACGTTCGGAGATGGTGCATGCGAGTGGATGGCCATGTACCCGTGGCCTGGCAACGTTCGCGAACTGAAGAATGCAATTGAGCGGGCCGTGATTCTGGCCCGGACGAGCGAAGTCAGCGCCAGCGACCTGCTCCCGCGGCATCTGCGCGGGGTGGGGGATGGCCTGGCACCGATCACGCTGCCGATGGGCTCGTCGATGGCGGATGCGCGGCGTCAGATCGCGCTTCGAACCTTCGCGCAGCTGAATGGCGATCTGCCAAAGGCGGCGGCGATGCTGGGCCTGAAAGAATCGCAACTTCGCGAGGAGCTCCTCGCGATGCTGGCACTGCCCGATCCGTCAGGAGAGCCGCCCGATGGGGCCGGGGAGGGGAGTGACCGTGCGGCGGTGCGTCTCGTACGTTCCGATGAAGGCAAGGCTGCACCCGGACGCTGAGGTCAGGGCGGCGCCAGTTTCCCCTTACGCACACTCCGTATGTCTCGCCGTGACTGGGATGACGACGACCAGATCATCATCGTCGAAGAACGCGATAGCTCAGGCCTCGCAGCCTTTCTGCTCGGGGCGGCCATTGGCGCAGGGCTGGCGCTGATCCTTGCACCGCAGTCGGGTGCTGAAACGCGCGAATCGCTCAAGCGTGGCGCGAAGAAGGCGGGGGAGGCGACAAAGCGTGCGGGCGAAAAGGTCGGTGACGCACTCTCCCAGGCGAAGGCGGACATCGAGTCGCGCCTCGATTCGGCGCGCTCATCGCTCGACTTGAAGAAAGTTCAGGTGTCGCGCGCCGTCGACGCGGGTCGCGAGGCCGCGCGTGCCGCGCGCGAAGACCTCGAGCGCCGGATGGCGGAACTGCGCTCCGGTGACTCAGCCCGATCGCGCGACGACGACAACGGCGCTGCCTGACGTCCGGGAGAAAGCGCTCGAGGACGAAACACCACGCGTTGCATCAGCCTGCAGCGTGTGGTGCATGTGAGGCCTGCCCCGGCTGCCGCGCTAGGCAATGCTGCCGGACAGCGGCGCTGCCGCATCCTTCCGGCCCGCGGTGACACCACATGACGGGCAATACTGGAAGAATGCGTTCTTCCGTGTTTCGCAGGCACCGCATTTGTCGAACAACTTCATGCCGCAGTGGACGCAGTAGTTGGTCGCTGCGTTCGGTCCACCAGCGATGGTGCGTTCACAGCCCGGACACATGTTCGCGCTCATCTTGCGCAGTGCATCCTCATAGCCCAGCGCCTGACGCCGTTCCGTCTCCGTCTGCTGCGTCACCATCTGCCGCTTCGCCACGTATTGCTGCATGGCCTGGATCACGTAGTGGCCCGCGACCAGTGTCAGCAGAATACCCACGACGTAGCGAACATAGCCGCCGTAACTGGGGAGATACGGCACGAGCTCCACGAAAAAGGCAAAGGTCGCGAACAGCACGAATCCGCGTGCCAGCGGCCAGTACTTGCTCTTGCGCTGCTTCATGACCATCCAGACGCCGATCAGCAGCAGCGGGAGCGTGAGCGCGAGCCGTATGCCGAAAACGCGCAACTCCTGCCTGAACTGCGCCCGCGCAAAGGCGGGTTCCGCATCGCTTTCGAGATCCGAGACTGCTGACCGGAGTGAGTCCAGCGCTTGCGTGATCTGCAGGCTCCGCGAGTCCAGCACCTCGACAGCGCGCCTGGCATTGCGCTGGCTCTCGCCAAGGCGTTCGAGCTCGGCCGTGCGGCGCAACACTTCCGGATCCTGCGCCCGATCGCTCGTCGCGGTGCGGGTGGAGATCCACGAATCGAACGCCGACTTCTGCTGATTGTAGGTGCTGCTCGTCGAATCCAGCGTCAGACTCGCGGTGTTCCGTCGGTCACTGACGGAACGGGATTCATCATTGAGCTGTTGCATGGATGCGCGCAGCGGCTGCATTCGCGCGGCATCGACGAACTGCTCGAGCGTGAGTGACTGGTCCACCCCGGGCAGATCACCGACGATCTTCCCGCCCAGGCCGATCAGGAAGCCGGCGAACACCAGCGAGACCGCCCACATGGCGATCGAGAACAGCCGCTCCGGCACGCGAAGGCTCTTGAACATGGTCGTCGGAAAAGGGTCACGTGCTCCTGGCCGTTGCTCAACGACCGCGCAGAGTGCCAAGAACTGATTGGAGGTTCGTGCCTCGCGCCACCGTGCCGATGCGGTCCTGCACCTTTGGATACAGTGTCTGGGCTTCCGCCTGGAACCGCGTGAAGAGGGCTTTCATGTCGGCAGGTGAGAGCGTCCGGCCCTGTGCGTAGTACTGCTCGGCCGCATGACCGAGCGCATAGGTGGCGGCGAAGCTCACCGCCGCACCTGCCGCCATACCGGTCGCCCCGCCCATCATGCCACCCAACAGCCCGCCGGCAAGCTTGCCGAGCGTCTTCCGCACGATGCTTTCCATGAACTGTGCGGCCGCGCCAAGACCGAACGTCGCGGCCAGATCCTTCACCTGCGACGCATCGAGCTGCTGCCCGTAGCGCTGGCCGATGTTGTACACCAGGCGAAGCTGCAGCGGCAGGATCGCCATGTTCGACAGGCGGTCAGGGAGCACTTCGAGCGCCGCGGCCAGAATCGCCTGATCGAGGATCATCTCGTCGAGTGCGCCAGACACCGGCTTCGTCGCGCCCTCGCTTCCCGGCACCGGCGGAGGGAGCACCACTCCCCCCAGCGTCACGACCGACGCGATTGCGGACATCTCGGCCGTCGCGCCGCCGGTGCCAAGCGCACTCGAGAGATTCTGCAGGAACTCGATCTCCTTGGGGCTGGCCTCGCCGTCAGCGTGACAGACGGCCACGGCGATTTCGTAAGCCGCGCGGCGCGCTTCATCCGAAGACAGCGTCCCGGCCAGCGTGCGCACGTCCTCGGGTGACGTGGCGGCTCGGTCCACGACGCCTGCTGCATCCGGGAGCCCAAGCCGCGCGGCTGCAGCACTGATCTGGGCCAGCTCCGTCACATCGCGCGTGCCGTCGGCGACTGCCGCCTGCGCTGCAATGGCGATGATGGTCGCTGCATCGGATGTGTTCATGCGGCTCACTCGGTGAGATGGTGATGCTGACGCGGCAGCGTGCCGTCAGCGCGTTGTCAATCGTTCACAGCGCGGGCTTCCCGCCTTCGCCGCCTCGAGCATCTCGACAAGTTCGGTGCTGACACTCATGCCGCGGTCCTTGAGATAGAACGCGTTGCGGTACGCGTGCAGCGAGTCGTCGCTCACCGTGGCACGCGCCTTGTCCGTCCAGTGCCGGAGCGGTGCGGGGAGTTCAATCAGGCATCCGGCTTCGTTGCCGGCGGCATCCAGCAGCACCAGCGTAGGCGTTGCGAGGCGCCCGTCCATCGTCCGGTGCGTGGATTGCACCGTGCGTCCGGCGGTTGGAAGCACGATGCGCAGGGAAAGACCAGGCACCGAATCCGCGAGCCGAGCCGCATAGGGGACAGAATTCATCGAGTCGCCGCATCGGTCGATCGCGATCACGAGCAGCTGCCACTCTCCGCCAACCGCCCGGGCGCGCGAGAGAAGATCAGCGCTGATGTTCGCCTCGGACTGCAGGCGAACCCACCCTTCTCGCCGCGCTACCGCCCGGGACACGAAATCCGAGAACGTCTGGCCGCTCTCGAACAGCGCCCGGAGTGTGCTGTCGGTCCGCGCTGTGCTCTGCTCAGACGGCATCGGCAAGGCCGGCCCGGGGTGGCAGCTGACGAGGGAGGCGATGAGAGCGGCAGCGAGCATGGTCTGTGCGAAGTCGAGGACAAGGTCAGCGGTCAGCGGTCAGCGGTCAGCCCGAAAGATCGTTCCCCGTCCCGGCGATGCGCCACACCCACCACATCAGGAGCGGCTGAAGTGGCAGCCGCAGCCACAACGCAAGCACCGGCAGCAGCCCGGCGCCGTGTGCCTGTGCCTGGCGGAGCATCTCGACGTTCGCGGGGAATACGGCGACGAGCAGCGTGATGAGACCGACGGCCGCTGTTCTCCGCGTCGCGGGGAGCAGCAGGCCCGCGCCGCCGAGGATCTCGAAGAAACCACTCAGCAGAACCAGTGTCAGCGGGCGCGGCATGTACGCCGGGATGATGGCGACATAGAAACGGGGGATGACGAAGTGGAGCGCGCCTGCGGTGAGGAACGCAATCGCGGTGATCGTCAGTCGCCGCTGGTTCCGCCGGGCGTCAATTGTGAGGACCGCGTCGTCACGCATCGAGTGTGGCCAGATCAACGGTGAACCGGAACATGGCCTCGCGCCGTGGCATGCTTTCGCCAGTCGCGTCGCTCGCGTGCATGGCAATCACCTCGACATCGGCCGCAGTGCCACGCGTTCCGCCGTTGATGAGCAACCTCCGTCCCACACATCGCGAATCTGGTGCCGCATGTTGTCGCCGCGCCAGGTGGTCATGGCGCGCCGTGGCGTGGCGGCAACTGCGACGGAGATGATACTTGCATCCGCATAAATTACTGTGCGACCGATGAATCGCGGTGCCCGGTCGCGAAGCAGTCGCATTATGCCATTGTCCCGGATTTGAGTCCAGATGATTGTTCGGTCTCGCATGTCCCCACCACCGATGCCTTCCGGCAGGCCTCAGGCGCCGCAGGCCGTCGCCTCGGCGCACGGTCTGACGAGGACGTCCCGGATGCCGTCGTGAGTGCCACTGGCCCGAAAGACCGCCGGAAGACCGGTCCGACGCCGCGGCGCACCGGGAACCCGGTTGCCGTCGCGGTACCCCAGCCGAGTTCGCCGTGGCGCACTGTGCGTGCATTCACCGCTCAGGTCTGGCAGGCATTGGGAGACGACGACGTGATGTTCCTCGCATCGGGCGTTTCGTTCAACCTGCTGCTCGCCGTCGTCCCGTTCGTGCTCCTGCTGGCGTCGGTCTCGATCCTGCTGCTCGGCAGCACGCCCGAAGGTGCAGCGGACGTGGCGCTCGGCTTCCTCGACCGGCTCCTCCCCGCGAACGACTGGAGCGAAGGAGACGCGGTCCGGAACACGATCCGGGAGATCGCGCGCGTCAGCGGTTCCGTCACACTCTACTCCGCGATCGGATTCCTGTGGTTTTCCACCCGTGTGTTCAGCTCCATGCGGAGTGTGTTCCAGCGGACCTTTGACGTGCCTCGCGAACGTGGCATCCTGCACGGGAAGCTCTTCGACGTCGCATCTTCGCTGCTGGCCGCGATTGGCATCACCGCCTACGGATCCCTGACCGCATACATGCTGGCTGCCAGCACGAGGAGTGCCGCGGTTCTCGTCCAACTGGGTGTCCGCGAAAACGTGATGGGACCGATCGAGTACGCCCTTGGCCGACTGATTGCGTTCCTGCTGGTGCTGTTGCTGTGCTTCTCGGTCTATCGGCTCGTGCCGAACCGTCCCGTACCGTCGCGAACGGCGTGGGTCGGGTCGATCACGACCAGCCTGCTCTTCGAGCTCGCGCGCACGCTTTTTGGCCTGTATGTGAAAGCCTTCACGCCAAGTTCGTTGTACACCGGCACGATCGCCACGCTCGTCGTGGTGACGCTGTGGACGTACTACGCGTCGCTGATCTTCATCATCGGTGCGGAGGTCGCGCAGGTGGTGGAACTTCGTCGCCAACCGGAGTCGGTTTCCCCATGATCGACCTGCGGAGTGACACTGTGACCCGGCCCACTGCCGCCATGCGCAAGGCGATGGCCGAAGCCGATGTGGACGATGATGTGCTGGGCCACGATCCCACTGTGCAGGCGCTCGAAACGGAGGTCGCTCGGCTGCTTGGGAAGGACGCCGCTCTCTACTTCCCGAGCGGCACCATGGCGAACCAGACCGCGATCTGGATGCTCGCCGAGCCGGGCACCGAAGCACTCTGCGACATACGCGCGCACGTCAACGACTGGGAAGGTGCGGGCGCGGCGGTGATGCGCGGCGTGCAGCTGCGAACGATCACGCCTCGCGGCGAAACGATCCGCGCGGCCGATATTGCGAGCGGCCTGCGCGCACCGTCACGCAACGCACCGCGCGCAACGCTGTTGTGCCTCGAGAATACGCACAACGGGGCCGGCGGAGCCGTGACGCCACTCGCAGATCT
>JANMNM010000262.1:0-2205 GCA_031373905.1 Gemmatimonadaceae bacterium
GCGTTCAATCGTCTCCGGCGACACCGCGGTCACAGCGCGTGCGACAGCGGAACGAATGGGGCGCGGCACATGCCGCATGCGGCGCCACAACGACTCTCCCAGCACGTGCCGATTGTAGCCGGCGAAGAGCTCATCGCCACCGTCCCCTGAGAGACTGACGGTCACGTGCCGCCGCGCCAGCGCGCTCACCAGCATCGTTGGCAACTGTGAAGAATCGCTGAACGGCTCATCGAAGTACCGTGGCAGCTGTGGAATCAGCGCCAGCGCATCATCGGGCGTGACATACAGTTCCGTGTGGTCCGTTCCCAGATGCGTCGCCACCGCGCGCGCCGCGTCGGCTTCATCGTACCGAGCGTCAGGAAAGCCGATCGAGAACGTGCGCACCGGCGTGGAGCTCTGCGACTGCATCAGCGCAACCACAGTCGACGAGTCGACGCCGCCCGAGAGAAATGCCCCGAGCGGTACATCGGCGAGCATCTGCAGCCCCACCGCATCGCGCAGCAGCTCTTCGAGCGCATCGGTCGCATCGCCATCCGAGAGCTGCGAGGGTGCACGGGTTCCCGCCTCCGCCACGTCGCGCGCCGACCAGAAGGGCACGGGGTCGCCCACCACGCCATCCGCTCCGACGGTCAGAATGGTGCCCGGCGGCAGCTTGCGCGCGTCACGATAGATGCTGTACGGCGCGGGAATGCAGTTGTGACGCAGCGAAAGCGCCAAGGCACCACGATCGATGGTCACGTCAAAGCCGGGAAACGCGACCAGCGGCTTCAGTTCCGATCCGAAGAGCAGCGTGCCGCCGGCGTGTCCGTAGTACAACGGCTTCACACCCAGATGGTCACGCACGAGACTGAGCACGCGATCACGGCGATCCCACGCGGCAAATGCGAAGATGCCTACAAAACGACTCGCGGCAGCCGCGATGCCCCACTGCTCGATCGCGGCCAGCATGACTTCGGTGTCACTGTGTCCGCGGAAGCTGTGGCCAAGCGCGCGCAACTCAGCCGCCAGTGCCCGGTAGTTATAGACCTCACCGTTGTACGTCAGTACCCATCGGCCGCTCGATGAGAGCATGGGCTGCGCACCGAGCGGTGACAGTTCGAGGATGGACAGCCTTCGATGTCCAAAGCCAATACCGGCCGACGGATCCTCCCAGAAACCGTCGGCATCCGGACCACGATGCGCGATGCTGTCGGTCATGCGCCGAAGCGTGCCTTCAGGGAGGCGCTCAGGCGTGTGCATCAAGAAACCGCAAATGCCACACATCGTCAGTTCCTCACGCGGTGGCGGGGCTGATGTGCCATCGCGGGTAGCGGCGCCGCGAGTGCAAGCAGAAAGAACCAGAACAAAGGTTGGCGCAAGACGAAGTGAAACATCGAAAACACGAGCAACCCGCACAGCGCGATTCCGGCCCCGGGACGATCCGATGCCGACACACGAAGCGCGACCCATCCCCACAAGCCCAGCAACGCGATCACTCCAACCACGCCCGTCGCATCAAGCCAGTCGATCGGCGTATTGTGCGCTTCTTCGCCCTGAAACGCCGCAAAGGGGCCGGAGTACGAACCCGGACCAAGCCCGAAGACCGGCGCGCGAGCAGCGGCATCGAGTCCGTGCTGCCATCTCGCAGCACGGTCCGACCCCTGCCCACCCGAGTCGTATGAAGACTCCGCACTTGACTCAACTGCCGCGAGAAGCGTCGGACCTGCGACGATGAGTCCGGCAATCAGCATCAACGGCACCGCGAAGATCGCAACCCGTTTTTCGGTGCGCGACTGGCCAACCCCAAACGTCCCCTCCACCCACCACCGGGCGCACGCGAACGCCACCGCCACGCCCCACCCGAGCATCAGGGCGTCACTGAGCGTGGCAATGCCAATGACCACGCCACCAAGGGCGACCATCGTCCACCCCAGCCGGGCCGGCGCGCGCCGGCTCGCACGACGATGCTCCCAAGCGATGAACGGGACGATCGAAACCGCGAGCGCTGTCTGATTCGGATTCAGAGCCCATCCGGCAAACCGGAGGCCGAAGTAGAGCGAACTGATCGGCCCGACGACCGGGCGGCCGATCGCCGCCAGCATCAGGAGCGTGCCCAATCCGACCACGAGTGTGACCGCGAGGCTTCCACTCGCCGCCCAGAGTCGCTGATCCGCTCTCCGCTGCACGACCGAAAGGATCGCGACGCCAGCCGCCAGGAGGACAGCG
>JANMNM010000320.1:0-35271 GCA_031373905.1 Gemmatimonadaceae bacterium
CCGGCACAACCTGTGTCCCGACCGATGACGAGCTGGCGTCGGGGTTGAGCGGCTGCACACCGCTCGCGGCGACGGTGATCTCCGGCTGGTTCGTCACCGGTACACCCCAGCGATCGAGCACGCGAACACGCAGCGACTCGATACTCTGCCCGTCAGCCGTGAACGTCGTGCGCGCGTGCTCAGGCACGAACTTTTCAGGCGCGCCAGTCACATGCACCGCGACGCTGTCCCAGCGCTCTCGATTCGCCGAGTTCTGCATCGACACACGCAGCCGATGCGGACCTGGTGCAAGGGCGACGGCAATGAAATCGTGCGCGCCGTCGATTCGCAGCGTGGTCTTCTCGAGCAACGAGTCACCGTCGAACAGCGACACCGCCGCGCCGGATTCTCCCTTGACGCCCACGAAGATGCGATCGCGCGCCATCACCTGACCGTCGCCCGGATCAGTGAAACGGACCGTGGGTCCGTCGAGGAACTCACGTCGCCGCTCCGCAGCCCGCTCTTCGGCTGATCGCAGTGACGGAACGCGCGCCACCTCCGCCGGCCTGTCGTCCACGACTGGCCGGAGCCGCACGACGGCGGGCGTCTGCGACGCGGTCCCGAATTGCCAGAGCAGGACTCGACTGCCGCTGCGGTCGCGCACCACCTTGGGCGCAAGTGTGTCGGGCGCAGCGCCAGGCACCAGCTCCCATCCCGTCGGCAACGGAAAGGTGCCTGACCCCGGCCAGCCGCCCTGTGGCGGCGCGACGGTGATCTCCACCTCGCCCCCGGCCGGGACTGACGTCGGTTCCGGCAGGCTGTCGACGCGGAACACCGGCCCAACCGTCCGGCGCTGAATCGACACGGAATCGGCGCTCGGTCGCACCAGCTGATCGAGAACGCGGCCGTCGCGCTCGAGGGTCACGCCGGTGGAGTCTCCGCTGCGGAGGCCCCAGCCCACGATCCGAAGTTCCGTGTTCGCGGGAATTGACGGAAGCGTCAGTGACGTTCCGCTCCCGCGCGCAATGATACTGTCACCGGAAAACACCACCATCGAATCGAGCGGCTGGGGGAAACGGATGGACAGTCCATCCAATTCCACCGAGTATCGGTTGCGCATGCTCGTTTCGTACCGGACACCGAGTTGACGCGATCGGTTCGGAGCGACGGTCCGGGGAGCCGTCTTCGGAACAGCGCCCGGGACGGGTCCGCGCACCGTGTCAGCCCCTGTCGGTGACACACGTCCGGTTACCGGCCTGGTTACCGGCCTGGGCGATATCGATACACGGGTGCGCACAGGCCGGATGTCCCATCGCCGGTTTCGGGCACGACCGGTGGCCGTCCTGTTGAGCGCAACAGGCCGGTCCGGCCCGTACCCCCGCAGCAACAGGCGCGACGCAGGGATGCCCGCTCTGACCAGAACCCGTCGGACGACGGCGGCACGCTTCAGTGAGAGTCGGAGATTGTAACGGCGAGATCCGACTGCATCCGTATGGCCGCCGATCACCACCCTCGTGCCGGGATGTGCTCGCAGACTGTCTGCCACTTCCGACAACACACGCATCGACGCGGCACTCAGTCGCGAGCTCGCAAACGGAAACGCAACGTCCCTCGCCGAGAAGCGCGGGAGCACGAGATCATCGTCGAGCGCCCTGAGTATGGACAGCACCGGGTCGGCCACAGCGACAGGCACAGTGTCGGTACCAGCGTTCGGTCCGACACGTCCCCCATTTCGGGCGGCAACTCCTGCCGAATCAGCACTGCGTGCGGAAGCGGCAAGAGATGCCGAGTCTGGCGACGCAGGCGTCGAACGCGCGACATCGCGGTGCGTCACCACCGACCATCCGAGCGGGACGAGCACCGAGGCGAGGCGACCACTCCGCTCCTGCACGCGGAAGTTCACCGTCGGAGTCGTCCAACCGCTGGCGTCGCGGGTGACGAGATCCGTTGTCGAACGGGTCGTCGCGACCAGGTAGCCGGCGGGAAGGGACGCCGGATCGAGGCGGAAGGCATGGTGACCCGGACGAATGTTCCGGAACGAATAGCGCCCGGCACTGTCGGTCGTCGCGATCTCGCCATCGTCGGTCCAGATCTCGACACCGTCCATGCCGCGCTCGCCTTCGTCCTGCAGGCCGTTGTCGTTCTGGTCCACCCACACCTTGCCGATCACCGCCCGGTTCTCCATCGAGAAGCCACGGCGCACACGGATGTTTGTCGCCACGTCGGCGGAACGTACGTCACTGCCTTCTGCGGTGACATGGCTGAGTGTTGCAATGGAGGATGTCGTGGCCGAGACGACCGCCATGCTGAAGTGCACCGTCAGTGTTGATCCAGGACGCAGGGTGCCCGGCACGAAGAACTCGATGGTGCGTCCGGACACACGAACCGAGTCGGTACCCGACACGCTCTGGGGCAGATAGCGTCCGCCTTCTGGAAGGGTCGATCGCACGACGATGCCGGTGAGCGGCACGGTGCCTGGGTTCTGCACGACGACAGTGAATGGCGCCGTTTCACCCAGGCCTGCCTCGAGAACCTCGGCCGTCTGAGTCAGTGCCAGTGCGCGCGACGAAGGCCCGATCAGCGACACGACCTCGGAAAGCGCCACCATGTCCGTGGTGTTTACCGAGATGAGCTGCGCGATGTTTCGCACGCGCAACGTGTCCTGGAAACCACCTGCGACGAGCACCGTCAGGTTCACGAACCCACTGCTTCCCGGTGCGAGGTCGCCGAGAGTCCAGCGCACCTCACGACCACTTACCACCGCCGAAGGTTGGGCAGCGGCGAACTCGAGACCTGCCGGCAGACTGTCAATGAGGACCGCATTCGTGACTGGCACAGTTGCCGATGCGTTCGCGTACGCCAGCCGGTACTGGACCGAATCACCGACGCGCGCACTGCGCGCGCCGATGACGCTCTTGGTCAGGCTGGCCTGCGGACGCACGATCGTCGTCTGCACCGTGTTGGATGTGACGGTGTCCGACACGCCGCCGGGCGTGTCATAGATCGCTGTGGCAGCGCTCATGACCACACCACCCTGCGCTTGCCCAAGCTGTGGATGCAGCAGGAGTGCGCCAGCGACAATCGCGCGCGTAGCCAGAGGCCCGCGCGCGACGCGTGTCAGTGCGACACGGAGGAAGTTACGGACTGACGACACGGACCTGGAACGCAAACGCGCCCGTCTGACCGCTCGCAACGGACGGCAATATCAGCCGGACCTGAGCGGTCGCGGCGGTATATGACCCGGCATCTCCGTCCGGGCTGTCGCTGAGAGGAACTCCATCCAGCCGTAGCGTGCCCGGCACATACGTCGTGCCGGTCGGAATCAGGTCGACCAACCGGAAATTCGTCGCGGTGCCACCGCCGGTGGCCGTGAACCGCACGGTGTACGTCAGGATGTCACCAACGGTCGCATCAAGGCGATCGACGGACTTGTCGAGTGAGACCACGACACCGGCACCGCGGATCTGGAGGACATTCGTGACGCTGTCCGCCGAACCAACATCAAAACGACTCGTTGCGACCAGTTGCAGTGTGTCCGACGTACCGCGCAGTGAGGCCACCGCCGGCACGTCAGTCGACAACAACAGCTTGATCATCTCACCCATCGCGACGGCGACAGGAGCGGCGATCAACGCATCGCCGGGATCGAGCGCCGCATTTCCATTCACATCCAGATACACGCGCACCGGCCGGCCGGAGCGCGACTGTCCCGTCACGGCAAAGCTGTCCACTGCGTTCCCGAGATTCGTCAGCGTGTGCGCGAACGTGACCGTGTTGCCAGGATCGGCGACGGCCACATTCGGTGGATCGACGTCCACACCCGCTACCTGGCCAACAGTCATCACATCGGTTTCCGATGCGATGCTGTAGCTCAGTCCATTTTCCGCCTGGTAGCTGACCTGCGCGGCATTGACGATCCGCGTCCCGGCCGGCGTGGGCTGTGCATGGAGTTCATGCGGAGCTGCACAGAGCACCAGCGCCACCTGTGTCGCAGAAATCCACCGTACCGGGGGCAGGGTCCGACTCGCGAGGGTGGCGCGACATGTCGGAGTTTCCGAGAGAGGAGTATTCCGTTTCACTCAATTCACTTGCACTCGAATCCAGATGAACCGGCTTGCGCTGCTGGCAAGCGTCCCACCGAGACTTGCCGTCACGGTGGCGCCGGAGTTGCCGATCGTCCAGCCAGCCACATCTCCTGTGGCGGACGTGAACGTGAGTTGCGCGGGAAGCACATCACTGATCTGCACGCTTGCTGCAGGGCCCGCGCCGGTGTTCGTGACCGTGATCTTGTACTGGATGAACTCACCCGGCAGCACCAGGCCGGCGCCGACGGCTGTTGTCTGGTCATCGCGATACGCCACCTTGCTGACCGTCAGTGACGGCTTGATCACGGTCAGATCGGCGGAACCCGTATTCGAGACGGAGTTGTTGGCCACCGACGTCGCCAGCAACACCAGCGTGTCCTTGGTTCCCGCCGCCACATTCAGCACCGAGTAGATCACGGCCACGTTTTGCGTTGCACCGGCTGCGACGGCAATCGACGTGCTGCTGCCACCGACACCGTTGACCGAGACGACCGAGATCGCCGCGCCAGGGTGCGACGCCACGAGGTTGAAGTTGTCAGGTCCTGAACCCGTGTTCTGCACGGCGAACGTGAACGTGTAGTTCGTCGCATTGCTGGGCAGCTGCTGGATGTTCTGCCCATTGTCCGGCGTGACGACGACACCCGCGACCATCGACGGGTTGATCGTCGTTGTTGCCGCCTGTGTCGTGGCCGGCGTGCGGCGCGAGAAGCCAGTGAGCGTGTAGGCAGTGGGCACACCGCCCACACCGCTCGCGACATCATAGACCACCTTCACCTGCAGTGTACCGCCTTGCGCAACCTGAATGCCCGAGAGACCGACGTTCAATGCCGCCAGCGACGCGTACGTCGTGGCGCCAACGCGATACCCGGTCACCGTGATCACACCGCCGACCGAGATTGACTCGGTCACGCGCAAGCTGTCGTTGCCGTTACCGATGTTGGTGTACGTGAAGAACAGGGTGTCCGCGGTACTCGGGCTTGCCGGAGTCACCGTCACCGCACCAGTGAGGCTGATGCCGGCGACGAATCCAACCGTCACACTGGCCGACGCGACCACCGGTGTATAGGTGTTCGCGTTCGCGTCCGTGAACGTGACTGTCGCCGTGTTCGTGATGACCGTGCCTTCAGGCGTCTGCGCCTTCGCGGTCGAGACGGAGACCGCCGCAACGAAGGTCAGCAATGCGGCGCGCGTGCGAACCGAGGTCGCGAGTGAGAGAAATCGTGTCAGCATCACTCGCCGCTACCTGCCACGCGTGCCAGCCGAAACCGCCGGCAGCTGCACTTTGAACTCCGCCATCACGCTCGCGCGTGCGCGGACCCAACCCTGAGCGCTCCAGCGCACGTGTGTGTATCGCTCCGGTGCGGCAGGCCGACGTACCTTTTCACCATTGACGACCTCTTCGACCTCGGGACGCGCGGTGTACGTACGACCGGTGTCGATCGAGAACTCGATTGCGACGTCCGGCCGATCCGCACTGGCCGAGCCGACGACGTAACGGAGTCCCGGAGGAATCCGATCATTGAACTGCACCTGCCGGATGGAATCCGGACGGGTGTTCGTGAATGCCAGCCGATATCGAACCACGTCGCCTGGCCTGAGCACGTTCCGGTCACCGGTCCGCGCCCCGTTCGCTTCGGTCGCCGACATGTTCTCCGCAGTCACGACCAGCGGTCGTGGGGCTGCGGCCACCTGGGGTGCACCTGATACCTGAGCGCCCGTGACGCTCGCGATCGCCGTGGTGAGTGCCCCCACCACGACAAACACGCTTCCCATCTCCATACCCACCTCGTCGTGGACACGAAGGGCCCGGCCCACACAGACGGCGGACGGAACCACCCTCGTAAGACTTCAGGAATGAGACTCGGCCTCAGCCGCAGGATTCTTGAGCGCGGGAGGCAGTGTTCGGGGGACTGTTCCAGGGCGGCCAGCGCAACTCCTCACCACGCAGCATCTGCGGTAGCTTCCGCCGCTCGGTCCGCGAGCTGTGCCGTCCCATTCCCGTCTGCCGTGACCCCAAAACGCTGGCTCCTGACCATCCTGTCGTTCGCGGCAGCGCTGGGTGCCTCGGCGTGGATCGTATGGTCGAGCTGGCCTGCCGGACACGGGAGACTCTCGATTCCACTGATGGCACACGTCGTCGCGTTTGCGGGCGCGCTCGGGGAGGTGACGCTCCGCGCCTTCAAGCTCACCTGGAGCGCGAAGGCGCTGAACGTGCCGCTATCGCTCGCGACCGCCTTCCGCGTCTGCCTCGGCGGTGACTTTGGGGCCTCGGTGACTCCCTCGCGATCGGGGGCGGAACCCGCTCGATTCCTCATCATGGCCGAAGCCAGGACGCCTCTCGGTGGCATTGTAATGGTGCTCTGGGCCGAAATCGTGCTCGAGGTCCTGTCGCTGGCCACCGTCGCGCTGCTGATCGCCGGCGTCTTTCCCGGGACGGACAAGGCAGTGACCAGTGTGTTGCTGGTCATCGCCACGTACGCGATGACGGTGCTGGCGGTCTCATTGATCGGTCTGGTACTGTCACGCCGGAATGCCAACGGGCCACCACCGCGCTGGGCATCGTCGGTCGGGCTGCATGCAGGCAGATGGCGCGCAATTCAGAAAGCATTGCGACAGCTTCGTACCAGTGTCGAAGCACTAAGGCATGCAAAGCCGTTCTGGATGATTGGATCGTTTCTCGCCTCGGCGCTCCACGTCGTGTCCAGACTGTGCATTCTGCCGGGCATCGTCCTCTTTGTCGCGCCGACGACCCCCGTCGCGCCACTCATCGCCTGGCCGCTCGCCATGCAGTACGGGGCGGCCGTCGTCCCTGCACCTGGCGGTGGTGGAGCCGTCGAGCTCGTCTTCAAGAAGACACTGGGCGGCGTCATTCCCGCCGAGATCTTTGGTGCCAGCCTCGTCTGGTGGCGCTTCTATACGATCTACCTGTATATCATCGTCGGCGCGCTGGTCGCGGGTGGCACGGTCATGCGCTCGCTCCGACCGAAGGACCCGAGCATTCTGTTGGACCCGAATGCGCCAAGCCCGCCTCCCATCTCGATCACCGATTGACCGACATGCCGATCACTGCCTTCTCACCTGCGTGGGCCATCGCCTTCCGCGACGCCGTCAATGCCGATGCCGCCTACCGTGACGCTGGCGCAGGGTGGACGAACGCCGTGGCCCTTGTCGTGGTCGAGTCCGGCAAGCCCGGGATCAATGGCGTCGCCGTCGAGGTGGACCTGCAGGCCGGAAGCTGCCTGGCGGCGGCAGCAATTGCCCCGGACATCGTCCGCGCGCCATTCGTGCTGTCGGCAGACGCCCACACCTGGAAGGAGATCCTCGATGGCGCCGACCCCATCATGGCCATCGTGCGCGGGCGCGTAAAGCTCACGCAGGGCGCACTCGGCACCCTCATGCTCCACGCCAGGGGGGCCAAGGCGCTGGTGGCCTGCGCCCGAACGATCGACACGCACTGGCCATAGCCCTGCACGCTGGAGCTGGCCGAAGTACGGAATGTCACGCCACGATCAATACAGCAACCAGCGACCATCAATAGAGTAGAGAGCATGCCACTCACCCGTGCACAGACACAGAGCAAGTACTTCCAGCTCTACACCAACTCGAAACGCCTCGCCTGGGATCCGGCGGCAATCGACCTCACGCGAGATGCCGCGGACTGGGAGATCATCCGACGCGACTTCGCGGACCAGGAATTCGCAAAGCAACTGCACCAGTTGTGCGCCTTCTTCCACGCCGGCGAGGAGAGCGTCACCAGCACGCTCGCTCCGCTGCTCGGGGCCGTCGCACGACTCAAGCTCGGTGTCGACATCGAGTGTTTCCTCACCAGCCAGATCTACGAGGAGGCAAAGCACTTCGAGTTCTTCACCCGCTACTTCCACGAAGTCCTTGGGGAAGAAACGTCCGCGTTGCTGGCAGAACTGACCGCGGCGCCACAGGCCGTGCTGATCGACGATCTCGAAATCACCACTGACCGCGTGCGTGCCGAGACCGATCCAGCGAGGCTTCGCGAGGCCTTGGTGGAGGGGGTGACGCATTACATGGGTGTTGTTGAGTCGATGCTGGCGCGAACCGGCTACGTTGGCGCCAGCGATGCACTCGCCGCCCGAAATTGGCTCCCTGGTTTGCAGGAGGGCTTCCGGCTCATTCGCCGCGACGAAGGACGACACGTCAGCTTCGGCATCCATTTCCTTCGAGAGATGACCAGCGCACACCCCGAATTGATTCCCGTCGTCCAGAACACCTTCGAGCGACACCTGCCCAATGTGCTCGCCACGGTGCAGGCGTTCGACTATCCGCACCCGATCGTCGATCTCGGCAAGCTCACGCAGTATGCACTCGACGCATACCAGCAGTTCATGGGCGCGATCGGGCTGGCGGATGCGGATGACTCCGCGCTAAGGGACGAGATCGGCGAGGGCAGCGTCCCGTGAACCCGTCGATCGTCGGCACGATGCTGCCGTCACTCGCCGCACTCGAAGACGCGGCGGCAGTAGTTGCCGGTGCCTTTGCGCCTACCCCGCAGTACCGCTGGCCATTGATCGAGCAGCGCCTTGGCACCCGGTGCTGGGTGAAGCACGAGAATCACACGCCGGTTGGTGCCTTCAAGGTGCGTGGTGGACTCGTCTACCTCGACTGGCTCCGGCGCGAGCGGCAGGACGTGCCGGGTGTCGTCACGGCAACCCGGGGCAATCACGGACAGTCCGTCGGGTTTGCGGCGCAGCGAACGGGGGTGCGCGCGTGCGTCGTCGTGCCGCATGGCAACAGCCCCGAGAAGAACGCTGCGATGCGTGCCCTTGGTGTGGAGTTGATCGAGGGCGGCGCGGATTTTCAGGAGAGCGTGGAACTGGCCGACCTGATCGCCGTCGAGCGGGGGTGGCATCGCCTGCCGAGCTTTCATGAGCATCTCGTGGCCGGCGTCGGTACGTATGCCCTCGAGCTGCTCCGCGCGGCACCGGCCATCCGGACCGTGTACGTGCCAATCGGACTTGGCTCGGGCGCCTGTGGCGTGATCGCGGCGCGCGATGCGCTCCGCCATCCGTGCCAGGTCGTGGGCGTCACCTCGACCATGGCGCGCGCACACGCCCTCTCGATCGCCTCGGGAACACTCGTTTCCTCGCCCTCCACCACGCGCATCGCCGACGGAATGGCGGTTCGCACACCGGTGCAGCCCGCGCTCGACGCGCTGCGGAAGGGGCTTGCACGAGTGGTCGAAGTCTCGGACGACGAGGTCGAGGCGGCAATGCGCCATCTGTTTACGGACACACATAATGTGGCCGAAGGCGCTGGCGCCGCCGCCCTCGCTGCGGCGCTGCAGGAGCGTGCGTCACTGGCGAGCGACATTGCCGTGATTCTCTGCGGCGGCAACGTCGATAGCGACGTCTTTGCACGCGTGCTCGCCGGCCCGGATTCTGGCGCCGTAAACAGCTGACGCTCCGGAGCGCAGCGCGAGCGACAGATCACTCGGCACAGCGTCGAGACCACCGCGACAGCTGCCGATACTTCCGTTCCAGTTGATCCCGCGGCACGGACACATCAGACATGGTGCGTGTCCGTGCTGCGTGTCGCGTGCTTCCACCCGAGATCCATGGCGTCCTTGCGTGCCAGAAGTGCTGTCGGTGTCGCTGTGGCGTCCATCGTCACTGTGGCAGCCGTTGCGGTCGCGGTGCGCACGCTGCAGCCCATCGGGGTTGCCAACGCGTCAACGACGCAACTCTGGATCACCGTCGCACTCGTCGCCGTCGTATCTGGCGCTGCTGCGATCGGCATTGCGCTGATCGCACTTCGTGAGCGCGGCGATCAATTGAAACGACTCGCCGTGGCCATGGAGTCACTCGCACGGAATTCAGATGGGCCAGACGGCACCCTGACCGCCTTGCCAGCGCTTGGGGAGCGGTCACCGATCGAGCAGACCGTCGCGGAGCTTCACGAGCGCCAGCAGCTCGCACTCGGGGCAGAACGCGCCGCGGCAGATCGCTACCGCGCAATGATCGACACTGTGGCATCGAGCGTGTTTGCCATCGACGGCGGCGGTCGGATCATCGCCACCAACACCGCCGCTGCCGCGATGTTCGGACGCACCCGCGAAACCATGCTCGGCAGTCTGCTCTTCGATCTCGTGGCTGCCGAGTCCCTGCACATGGCGGTCGACGAGCTCGGAACGGTCCGGATTCCGGCACTGACGAACGACGCAGGGGTCCGATTCTCGACCAGCGTCCGGCGGTTCGGACAACCGACGTTTCCGGCGGAGGTGGCCATCGCGCCCCTTGTCCTCGATTGGCAGCAGGCCTGGGCCGTGTGCGTCGAGGATCTCACGCAAGTGCACGATGCCGCGGCCGCACTCGACGAGGCGCGAGCGGCCGAGGAAGCGACGAATCGGAGCAGAACGAGGTTCCTCGCCAACATGAGCCGACAGGTGCGTGCATCGCTCACCCTCATGATCACTCACTCGAGGAAAGTGCGGCGCAGCCGTCATTCGACGCTCGGCGAGCGCGACGGCCTCCATCTCGATCGCGTTCAGGAGACCGGGGAGAGCCTGTTGCTCCTCGTGAACGACATCCTCGACTTCACAAGGATGGAATCCGGCGGATTGACGCTCGCGATGACGGAGAATGACATCGTGCCGATCATCAACGAGGTCATCGCGGAGTTCGAGCCGCAGGTTGCTGGCCGACCGGTGCTGCTGGAAACCACACTGCCGTCGGTCGAGGTGCTGGCCACGGTCGATGCCGTCCGGCTGCGCCAGATCCTCGTCTACCTCGTGGGCAATGCGGTCAAGTTCACCGCACGCGGCAGCGTGAACGTCTCGGTGATCCTCGATCACGTCACCGGGTGCGCCAGCGCCATCCTGATTCGCGACACCGGCATCGGCATTCCACTCGACCGGCAGTCGAACATCTTTGCCAAGTTCGAACAGGCAAGTGTCAACACCGGTTCACGGTACGGCGGCGCCGGCCTTGGTTTGTCGCTCTCGCGTCGCATCGCCAATCAGATGGGATGTGCGCTGAGCGTGGAGAGCATGCCAGGCGCCGGCAGCACGTTCACACTTGCGTTCCTCAACAGCGGCGAGCGCTCCAGGGGCGCGCCACCCGTTGGTCGTGCAGGCCATTCGCTCGCCGGGGCCAGCACACCAGCCTGATTCCGCGAGCTCGACACCGCCGGTGCCCGACGCTGCTGGCGGTTCAGGGGTGCGTCGCCGTATCCTGAACTGTGCCTACGCCACCTGCAGTCGACGCACCGTCCCGTCAGCGCGTGCTCAGCAAGAACGCACGTCGCACCCTTGACGCCGCCGTCCGACGGATCGTCCTCGCGCCACCCGACGACCTCACGGCACGTGTCGAGGATCGCATTGCGGGCCTCGCGGAACACAAACGCACGGAAGTCGAGTCAGGACTGCGTCTGTTTGGTGGAATTCCCGCGGCCCTCGTCAGCATCCGGCGCGCCAAGCCGTTTCACGCCCTCGATGGCACGCAGCAGGATCGCATGCTCGACGCATGGAACTCGAGCCCGCTGCCTCAGGCCCGCACGCTCTATCAACTGATTCGCCGATTGACGCTGCTCACGCACTATGCGGATGAGCGGTCGCATGAGGCCATCGGCTATCGCGGGCCGCTGCATTCCCGCGAACCGGCCTTCGCATGGGAAGGACCGGCGCCGCAGCGTGACTCGACGGGCGTTGACGACGGCGAACCGGTGCGCCGTGCGCCTACGTTCACGCGGACACCGGAACCGCGTCCGCTCCCCGCTGGAGTGATCACGGCATCGAGCTTCAGCGACAGCGAGTCGTTGCGTGCCGACGTGATCGTGATCGGCTCGGGCGCGGGTGGTGCCGTGGCCGCGGCTCGCCTCGCGGCAGCGGGCAAGTCGGTCATCATTCTCGAGGCAGGAGACTTCGTTCCCAGCGATGCGTTCACGGAGCTGGAAGGCCCGATGACGCAACGGCTCTTCGCCGAGGGCGGGCTGCGGGCCACCGACGATCTCGCAGTATCGATGCTGCAGGGAGCCACGGTCGGCGGCAGCACGACGGTGAACTGGATGATCATGCTCCGCACCCCGGACTTCGTGCTTGACGAATGGGCGCGGCGTTTCGGTCTCGAAGGAATGGACGCCGCAGCCATGGCCCCGACATTCGCGCAGATCGAGCGCGAAGTCCACGCCCGCCGTGTACCGGATGATGCGCACTCGCCGAACAACCGGATCATCCTCGATGGCGCGGCCAGGCTGGGATGGCGGGCGCAGTCCGCGCTGATCAACGCGCGCGGTTGCGTGCGCTCAGGCTTCTGCAGCCAGGGATGTCGATACGATGCGAAGCAGGGCACACAACAGGTGTACCTGCCGATGGCGCTGCAGCACGGCGCCACGCTCTATGCCAACACCGCTGCCGCGACGATTGAAACGCTGGGGTCCGCGCCGGCAAGTCCAGCGCACATGCCGACGAAACGCGTCACGGCGATCATGCAGGATTGGGCGGCCGGCGCTGCGCCGCGCACACTGACCATCGAGGCGCCGATCGTGATCGTCAGTGGTGGCGCAGTGGAGACGCCGTTGCTGCTCCAGCGTTCCGGAATGGGCGGCGGTGGGGTTGGTCGATTCCTTCGGCTGCATCCGACGACAGCAGTGGTCGGCGTACATGATCGGGTGATCTACGGCGCTGCCGGCATTCCACTCAGCACCATGTGCGATGAGTTCATTCAGCGCGACAGGAACGGCTACGGTTTCTGGCTCGAGTGCCCGCCATTGCATCCGGCGGTCGGATCAACGGCAATATCGGGGTTCGGCGCGACACACGCGGCGATGATGCGCCGGTTTCCACACCTCGCGTCCACGATCGTCCTCGTGCGCGATGGCAGCGACGCTGATCGTTCGAGCGGGAGTGTCCTGCTCGACGCGCGTGGACGACCGCGCATTCGATACGCACTCAGCCCGGCAGATGCCGCCAACATGCGCGCGGGGATCGAGGCCGCGGCGCGGCTGCAGCTCGCGGCCGGGGCGCAGGAAGCCCACACACTGCACAACGTACCCCTGGTCGTGCGCACCGAAGCGGACCTCGCGGCGATCAGGACGCGCGCGGTGGGCGGCAACCAGCTCACGGTATTCAGCGCCCATGTCAATGGCACCTGCCGGATCGGCACGGACATCGCCACCAGTGGCGTGAACCCCAGCGGTGAACGTCACGGGTTTCGCGGGATATTTGTCTTTGATGGCTCGATGTTGCCAACGGGCGTCGGGGTCAATCCGCAGGAGACCATCATGGCCATGTCGAGTGTGTTCACTGAACGGCTGCTGGCTGCCTGGCCGGCGTGACGATGACACAGCACACGCGCCCGGTCGCCTACCTCACCCGTCGCTATCCGGATGCCGTCGAAGCCGCCTTCGCCGAACACTTCGACGTCAGCGTGAATCTCGGAGACGTGCCGCGGAGCAGCGCCGACCTGCTTCGCGCACTGGCGGAGTGTGATGTCCTGGTGCCCACGGTCAGCGACATCCTCGACGATCAGATGTTCGGGCACGTCCCCTATCGCACGTCGCTCATCGCAAACGTGGGCGTTGGAGTGAATCACATCGATCTCCCCGCAGCGGCACGCGCCGGCATCGTCGTGACCAACACCCCTGATGTACTCACCGACGATACGGCCGATCTCACCATCGCACTTTTGCTGATGGCCACACGACGGCTGGGCGAAGGCGAGCGACTGCTGCGGGCCGGCCGCTGGCACGGTCTCGCTCCCACCTACCACCTGGGCCACACAATCCGCGGGCGGACGCTCGGCGTCATCGGGTATGGGCGCATCGGCAGGGCCGTCGCCGATCGGGCACGGGCGTTCGGCATGCGAATCCAGTGGGTTTCGCGTCCTGGCGGCACTCCGCCCCATGACGAGGAGCAGGCGGACTCCCTCGAAACGCTGCTCGCAACGAGCGACATCGTGACCCTGCATGCTCCGGCCACGGCGGACTCACACCACCTGATGAATGCAACCCGCATCGCCGAAATGCGCCCGGGCAGTATCCTCGTCAACACGGCGCGAGGCTCCCTCGTGGACGAGCGTGCCCTCGCGGACGCCCTGCGCTCCGGCCATCTCTTTGCCGCCGGGCTCGACGTCCACGAGCATGAACCCCGGATCAACGCAGCGCTGCTCGGACTCGAGAACGTCGTCCTGCTGCCCCACCTTGGCAGCGCGACCATCGAAACGCGAACCGCCATGGGAATGCGTGCACTCGAGAATGCCCTGCAGTGGCTCTCGGGACGGGTTCCGCAGGATCGAGTGGTCTGACGGCGCACGTCACGGTGGTATCAGGGCAGGCGCCGCAGTCGTAACTTTCGGGACTGCGCAGTACCCGCTGCGCCACTCCGCGCCCTCGCCGCCTGATCCTCCCGTGACCGCTACCGCCGCCCCCGCGTCGCTCGACCTGCTCAGCATCAACACCATCCGCACCCTGGCGATGGATGCCGTGCAACGGGCTGAATCAGGACACCCAGGCACGCCGATGGCACTCGCGCCGCTGGTGTATCGGTTGTTCACGAGGCATCTGCGTCACGATCCTGCGGCGCCGCACTGGCCTGACCGCGATCGCTTCGTGCTGTCCGTCGGCCATGCGTCGATGGTGCTCTACGGCGCACTCCACATGAGCGGATACGCGCTCACCCTGGATGACATCATCAACTTCCGGCAGTGGGGCTCGAAGACGCCGGGACATCCGGAGGTCGGCCATACCGCGGGTGTCGAAACGACCACCGGACCATTGGGTCAGGGAATTGCCAATGCCGTCGGCATGGCCATGGCTGAAACGCATATGGCTGCCGTCACCAACACCGACGCACATCGTATCGTCGACCACTTCACGTACTTCATTGCCGGCGATGGCTGCCTCATGGAAGGGATCAGCCACGAAGCCGCGTCGCTCGCCGGACACCTCAAGCTGGGCAAGCTGATCGGCTTCTACGACGACAACAGGATCACCATCGACGGCAGCACCGACCTGTCGCTCAGCGATGACGCCGCGCAGCGCTTCGCGTCGTATGGGTGGCAGGTACTGCACATCGCTGACGTGAACGACCTGCCGGAGATCGACGCCGCCATCGCGGCGGCGAAGGCAGAACATGGCCGTCCGACGATGATTATCACGCGCACGGTGATCGGGTTCGGCAGCCCGAATCGTGCAGGCACCGCCAAGGCGCACGGCGAGCCACTTGGCGTGGACGAAGTGATTCGCTCCAAGGACGCGCTGGGGTGGGTGTCGCACGAACCGTTCTTCGTGCCTGATGAAGCGCGCGAACACTGGACATCCCAGGTGGCGACACGCGCCACGGCGCGTCGGGAGTGGGAGGCGCGTTTTGCCGCTTTTGGCGCAGCCCACGCCCCGGCGGCGGCTGCATTCAACCGTCGGATGCGAGGCGATCTCCCCGCCGGTTGGGAAGATGCACTTCCCACCTTCACGGCGGAGAACGGCGCAGTGGCCAGTCGCGCGGCATCGGGCATGGTCCTCAACGCGATCGGCACCAGCATCCCCGAACTGCTTGGCGGATCCGCTGACCTCTCCGGCTCCAATCTCACGTTGCGAAAGGGCGACGAGGCGTTCAGTGCAAACAACCGGAGCGGTCGCTACGTGTATTACGGCGTGCGGGAACATGCGATGGGCGCCGTGATGAACGGGCTGGCGCTGCACGGCGGCGTGATCCCGTATGCCGGAACATTTCTCGTCTTCAGCGACTATATGCGCCCCGCCATCCGCCTCGCGGCGCTGATGCGTGTCCGGAGCATTTACGTCTTCACGCACGATTCCATCGGTCTTGGCGAAGATGGACCGACACACCAGCCGATCGAGCACCTCTCGGCGCTGCGCTCGATTCCCAATCTGCTGGTGCTGCGCCCCGGCGACGCCGCAGAGGTGGCCGAGTGCTGGCGGACGGCGATCAGTCATCGCACCGGGCCAAGCGCGATCGTGCTCTCGCGACAGAAGCTCGCTTTTCTCGATATCCCGAGCGAAGTGGTGCACGCTGGCGTGAGACACGGCGCGTACATCCTCGCGGAGTCACCCACGCCACCCAGGCTCGTGCTGCTCGCCAGCGGAAGCGAAGTCGGTCTCGCGCTCAGGGTGCGGGATGCGCTCGCGAATTCCGGTGTGCCTGCGCGGGTTGTCAGCGTGCCATCGATGGAACTGTTCCACGCCACCACCGACGCCTACAAGGCGAACGTGCTGCCGGCCGGTGTCCCACGCCTGGCGATCGAGGCAGGACACCCGATGAGTTGGTGGTCGCTGACCGGCGGGCTGGGAGACGTCATCGGGCTCGATCATTTCGGCGCGTCCGCGCCATTCGATCGGCTCTATCGCGAGTTCGGACTGCGTGTCGATGCCATTGTGTCGCGCGCGATGGCGCTGGTCTCATGATCGGTCGCACGCGGCGAGTCATGCACCGCTGACCCGGAGCGCGGTGGCACCTCGCTTACGACGCGTCGTCCTGCCCCGGCCGGAGTGTTCTCGCCTGACGCTCGATGTGCGTCGGCGCGTCGAGTGAGCCGTTGTCCGCCGGACCAGCACCAAGATCCGCGAACCGTCGCGCGGCAACCAGCACGCGTGTGTCAAAGCTGCCAACCGCGCGATTGTACCGCGTGACCGCCTGATCGAGTGAAGCGCCGACGTCAGACAAGTGCGATGTGAAGACCGCCAGTCGTTCCGACAGCTCGCGGCCCAGCGTACTCACTTGCGCGGCGCTCTCTGCAACGCGCTCCTGACGCCAGCCATACGCCGCTGCGTGGAGCAGCGCGATCAATGTCGTGGGCGAGGCAATCAGCACCCGCTGTGCCACTCCGGCTTCCAGCAGCGACGGGTCGCGTTCCAGCGCTGCCGCGTGAAACGCTTCGCCCGGAAGGAACAGCACGACGAACTCCGGCGCGTGCGCGAACTGGCGCCAGTATGCGCGATCGCTCAGCGCGTTCACATGCGCCCGCAGTTGTTTTGCGTGGGCGTCGAGACCCGCCAGACGTGCTGGTTCATCGGTGGCGTCCATCGCGGCCAGGTAACCTTCCAGCGGTGCCTTGGCATCCACCACGATCGATGAGCCACCTGGAAGACGCACGACCATGTCCGGGCGCTGCGTGCCATCCGCCGTCTGTATCGTGGTCTGCGTTGTGAAATCGCAATATTCGAGCATGCCGGCCATCTCCACCACGCGCTGCAGTTGCAGTTCGCCCCAACGCCCGCGTGATGACGGAGCGCGCAGGGCCTGCACCAGGTCGCGCGTCTCGCGGCCAAGCCGATCGCTCACACTGTGCACCTGCAGCAGTCGCTCCGCCACCTGTCCCAGCGCTTCGGTCCGATCGCGGTCGAGTTGTGTCAGCCGGGTGTCGTAGGATGCCAGCAGTTCGCGGACGGGTTGCAGCAACGACGCAATCGTCTGCTCGCGCTGTTCGGCGTGCGCGGCGCCGTCCGCCTGCAATGACGTCAGCTCCGCACGTGTCGATGTCAGGAACGCTTCCTGCGAATGACGAAGTGCATCGGCAGCCGCCGTCTCGAATGTGGCACGCATCGACGCCTGCGCTTCGCTCAGTGCCGCGACCTGCGCGGATGCCACTGCAGCGCTCCCGGCCCGCTCCGCTGCCGCAATCCGCGCGACCGCGAACCACGACAGCACTCCGCCCAGCGTCAGTCCGGCAACGAACACCAGCAACAGTGCAATCGAGTCAGTCACACACCCGGATCCTCGGTTGTCGGATGAAATGCAACTCGCCCCGGCACACGCGAACGTGTCCCGGGGCGCTCTCCACTCCGTGTGCCCAGCCCCGTCAGCGTCCGATCTGCGACAGGAGCGATCCGATCATCGGCGCGATCGCGTACTGCCGCTTGCCCAGCACGCCACCGAGCGTCAGCCGCACGTACGCACCCTTCAGGCCGAGCTCCGGTGCACCGGTGACATCCTCGCGTCCGGAACGCCATTTCGTGTCGCCGATGGGGGCCACGTACCCGGCGCGGAGGCCGATCGACAGCAACAGATTCGGCCACGCGGGCTTGAAGATCTGATCCAGGCCCGCACCAACATGGGCCTGATAACGTCGCGCGGTGATGTCGATGTTGCGACCACCGTTCGAAGGGATGTCACGGAAGTTCGGGATGAATGCCACGTCGCCGTTTCGCCGCAGCGTGACGGTCGTCTGGCTCAGCCCGACGCCAGCCAGTGGATACACCAGTGCCGTGCGGGCAAGAATGATCGGAATGCCGATCGAGAGGTTTCCGTGCGAACCGGTGGTTTCCGTCGTGTAATTGGTCGCGGCGGAGCGCGTGGGCAGGGACTGATGGCTCGACGCGAGCAACATCACCCGGTCCCATCGCATCCAGCTCTCGACGCCAAGCGTGTACATCTGCTTCTTCAGCAGACCACGACCCTGCAGGGCGAGTTGCGTGTTGAACGAAGCGCTGTTCAGCGCGACACCGCCGCCCTGCACGCTGATCCCTGCGCGCGGCGGAAGCACGCCCGAGTCGGCGAGTACATCCTGCGCAGGGAGAAGTGTGGTCAGCGCGGTCGTGGCCACCGTGATTCCAAACAGCCGGCCAATGCGTGAGGTGCTCATGTTGTCTCGTTGATGAGGAGAGCGGTGCCGGAGCTGGCGGCGCGAACACGACGCCAGTCGAGGGTGATCAGAATGGCATCGAGCGTGATCGCCACCGCTGACACCGCACACCAGGGACAGAATGACTTCAGAATGACGAACTCAGCGTACTTCAGTCGCAGCGTGAACAACACGGCACCCGCAATCAACACCATCAGGACCGTCGTCGGCCAGACGGCATCCTCGAGCGAGGCAGACGAACCGGCAATTGCAATCGCCACGATCATCGCGTACCCGACCGTGCCGATCAGAGCAACATCCACGCCGAGGAACCACCCGTAGCGGCTGCCTTGGACGTACTCGCATCCTTTCGAACCGCCACAGCCAAGTCCGCCGCCCATGTATCCCATTTTCCACAGGGCGAGGTAGAGGGCGACCATGCAGGACGCGAGGCTGATCAGGGCGATGGCGCGACGGTACGTCATCGGGGGATGATGCCTGATCACTGGTGTGCTACGCCAGCCCAGCGCCGCAGCGCCTGAGACCCTCGCCGGCCAGCATTCCCTCGCATGCCCGCCCACAAACCCGACTATTGCGCAATCCACTCGGTATGGCAGAGCTCGCCAGTAGTTACGAGCCTGAGCGACCCCGCGAGCCCTCCGGGTGTATAAATTTGCTCGGGGGCGTTGCCCCGTGAACTTCACCTAGGAGTCTGACCACAAATGCGCGCATCCAATCCTGTGCTCTCCCGCCTTGCGGAAGCAGCTCGCAATACGATCTCGACAACAGTCAGCGGCGATGTCATGACCCGCTCCGGGACGGCGGGCAAGGCGGCGGTCCTGCTGGCACTGGCTGTCTTCTCCGCCTCATTCACCTGGACCCAGGTCGTGGGTGGCAACACTGGCATCATCATGCCAGCGCTTCTGGTCGGCGGACTCGGCGGCTTCATCACCGCACTCATCGTGTCGTTCAAGCCGGCCACCGCACCGATCACGGCACCGATCTACGCGGTACTCGAGGGGCTCCTGCTCGGCGCAATTTCAGCGATGTACGGCATGCCGCGCGCTGGCGTGGATGGGGTGCAGAGCTACGCCGGAATCCCCCAGCAGGCCGTACTGCTCACCTTCGCCGTCGCGCTCGGTGTGTTCACCCTGTACCGGATGAACATCCTCAAGGCGACTGCAGGCTTCCGGCGCATGATCGTCGGCGCCACGGTCGGCATCATGGTTTTCTACCTCGTGAACCTCGTGCTCTCGTTCTTCAACGTGAATCTCGGCTACACGATGTCCTCGAGCCCGATCGCGATCGGGATCAATCTCGTCATCGCCGGCGTTGCGGCGATGAACCTGGTGCTCAATTTCGATGACATCGATCAGGCCGTGCGAATGGGCGCGCCCAAGAGCATGGAGTGGTATGGTGCCTTCGGCCTCATGGTCACGCTGGTCTGGCTCTATCTCGAGCTGCTTCGCCTGTTGTCGCGACTCCAGGGGCGCCGCGACTGAGCGTGCTGCGTGATGTGACCATCACGGAATGATCTGAGACAGGGCGCTTCCTTCGGGAGCGCCCTGTGTGCATCCGGAGCGGGCCGCATCGGGTGTGCGCGCAACTAGAATGAGAAGTCCGGCGATGACCACCATCCTTCGAACCCGTCGTGCCAACGCCGTCCCGCTTCGTTTTCTGCGTCAACGCATCCGCCGGTACCGGCAAGGCGCCACTGCGGCTCGATGCGCTGCTTGCCGCACGTCCGACCCTGAACTCGCGATCGCGAATCGTCTCCACGTCGTCCGTGAAGGAACTGGACGGCGTGCTCCGCCTCGCCGACGACGAAGTGCCAGTCGCTGTCGGTGGCGACGGATCGTTCAATGCCCTTGTCACCCTGCTCGACCGGCGCGGAGAACTGCAGCGCACGCTTGGACTCGTGCCGTTCGGTACCGGCAACGCCACGGCGCACACCCTCGGCCTGCGCTCTGCAGCCGTGGCGCTGGCGGCACTCGAGCGCGGCACCACGGGTCAGCTCGACATCATGCGCACCTCCCTGCCTGCAGCTCCAATCGCGCTCGTCAGCTGCAGCACCGGATTCGAGGCCGGGTTTCTCGAGCGGTATTCCGCCCTCCGGTACCGCTCGAAGCAGTGGGCCGGCTGGAGCGCACTGTTCATGAACGCCCCGCGACGCATCAGCGGCGTGTCGTTGGTGCTCGATGGCCAGGAATGGGTGCAACCAACATCGCTCGTGCACAACGTGGGTCTCTACAACATCCCGCACTACGCGTTCGGCAAGATCATGTGGCGCGGTATGCAGCGAGATGACGGACTGGCGATAGCGGCCGTGGTCAGCACGCCCATCTGGTACTGGCACCTGATGGTGCGCGGTATCGGTGCGCCGGCTGACACGCTGGCCATCGGGCAGTCGCTGCCGGGAGTGCGCACCATGCGCTGGCATGCCGCGGAATTTCGCACGCAGACACGGCTGCAGATCGACGGCGAGCCGATCGATGCGACGTCGGTCTCCCTGGTGGTGGATCCTCGCGCGCTGACCGTCCTGCGCGCCAAGTGACGTACCGCTGCGAAGAGTGTCTCAGCGCAGTGCGTCGAACGGAAATCCCGAGCCGAGCACGAAGACCCAGCCGGCGCGCTCCCGATCCGTGGCAAAGCGCCATACGAGATCGAAGCGCGTGGCTCCTTTGTTCGACGCATCACGCAGCGGTGCCAGGCGCAGACCAGCACCGACATCCTTTCCGTCTCGCGCTCGTGACCCGCGATACCACGCCCCACCGGTCTCCGCAAACGCCGCGAGACCCGCTGCATACGAGCCTGCCACGTTCGGCAGCGCGGTCCACCGATATTCGAGCATGGCGAAGCGCTGCCGGTCGCCGGTAAAGGCGTGCAGTGGAAAGCCGCGCGGTCCCCGCGAGAACCCGATGTCGAACTCCTCCCCTGGATAGGGATTGTCTTCGATTCCGAACGTGCTGTGTGCCACGAGCAGATGCCGCGGTGAGGGCTGCAGCACGACCGTCGCCTCGACGCTCGCGGTACCGCTGTCGATGGCACCCGCGCTGGCCAGCCCCGAGACGTTGCCCGACAGCAGCACGAACCCATGTGGAATACGCACACCAGTCTGCGCGAAGGCCACCGGTCCGATGCCGTTGCGGGCATACCCGAGCGCACTCGGTGCCAGCGAGAGGCCGAGTCGCAGCGTCGAACTCAGATCCACATCTTCGGGGCGTCCCATCTGGCGATAGTTCCGCGTGACGAGATAGTCGGCACTGCTGAAGTCCGCGTACCCGAACACGGCACCCGTATTCGAACGCGGGAACACCGCTGAAGTATTGCGCCTCGGCACGAAATCATCGCGACGATACTGCATCGCGCCGGTGAGACGAACATATCCGCGAGGCGATGCCTTCAACGCATGCGACACCACCACCGAGCCGAGTGTCAGGCGACGGTTCAGCGAGTCAGACGGTGTGCGGACGCCATTCCGAAAACGCAACACCCGACCGTCAAAGTTCACGAAGCTCACGCGAGCCGCGTTCCGTGACGACAGGCTGAAGTATGGCAGTTCGACGGCGCCACCCGCGCTGCGCCCGTCGGACAGTTTGCTGTAGAACACTCCAGTACTCACGCGATTGGACAGCGCTCGGGGGGCACCAACCGCGAATCGAAGCTGGGACCGATCCGGGTCCTCCACATATCGCGCGTCGAGCGAGGCGGCGAGCCCGAACAGATTCGTTTCGACCATACCAACGCTGAACAGCCGTTGCCCACCCGTGCTCCGAAAGCTCGCATACGGCTTTGTCGTCCACCCGTCATACGTCGACACGCGGAGGGTGCGGCCATCCGCGCTGCTGTCAACGGTCACATTCCGGAACACCTGCAGTCGGCGAAGATTGCGCCCAGTCTCGGCGGCACGCGCCGAGTCCATCGCGTCGCCCGGTTGCAGCAACAGTTCGCGTTCAACGACACGCAGTCGTGTGCGGATGTGGAGCTTGTTGACGATCGACCGGATCCATGGCGTCGATTCCGTCGAATCGAAGATGTCATGCCGCTCCAGCACCACCCACCGCACGTGCCTGCCGGTATCTGCCGACGGTCTCGAAATCGTGTCGGGCCGCTGCGCCCGCACTTCCGGAGCACACAGCGCGAGCGCCAGAACGCCAGCCGTGGCCGCCAGGGTACGGAATGGTCGCGACGATGTCACTGGTAAGACGGGCACACGAAGTGGGGCGATGAGCGGCAAGGACATCCCGTACGAACACAGGCGCGTTTCCCGCCGTAATGGAACCTGCGGGAGACGCTCCTACAAGGCGAACCGGGCCGTGGGAAGAAACCTCGGCGGCAACGTTTTCGTACCCCCCAGGTGTCGCAACGCGCCAACACTTCTCAGGAGTTTCCGATGTCCCTTCCCATGCGTACCACCACTCTGCTCATCCTTGGCGCGACGGTTGCCAGTGCGCAAGCGACCGTTGGTCGGACCGACGAAACCTGGACCACGCGCGAGCGACTGGACGCAGGCCAGCGCTTCCACGTCTCGTCCCCGAACGGGGCGATCACCATCACGAAGGGCACCGGGCCCGATGTCGAGATCCGCGGGGTGAAGAGCGTCGACCGGGGCGGGTCGATCGAGGAGATGGCCTTCAAGGTCGTGCGAACAGCCGAGGGGCTGGTGGTCTGCGCCGTGTATGAGGACGAAGACCAATGCACCATGGAGGACGGCTTCAGGCGCGCGCGCCGCAATGAGCGCGGCAGATGGAATCGCCGCGCCCGTGCCAGCTTCACCGTGCAGATCCCGGTGGGCGTCCTGGTCGAGGCCAACACCGGCAACGGCGACATCTCGATCAACGGTGGCGGCAACGCCGTCAAGGCCAACTCGGGCAACGGCAAGGTGCTGATCAGCGGAACCGATGGTCGCGTGACGGCCAACACCGGCAACGGCGAGGTGATCGTCGAGGACGCCCGAGGGGAAGTCGACGTCTCCACCGGCAACGGCAACGTGCGCGTGAGCACTTCCACCGGCCCGGTGAACGCCAGCAGCGGCAATGGTGACATCACCATCTCGATGGACCGCGTATCGCGCGCCGCCGACATGAAGTTCAGTACGGGCAATGGCGAGATCGTCCTCTCGGTGCCGAACGATTTCGGCGCTGAGCTGGATGCCACGACCGGCAGCGGGAGGATCACGACGCAGCTTCCGATGCGCATTCAGGGTCGCATTGACCCGCACAGCATCCGCGGCACACTCGGTGAGGGCGGCGGGCGGCTCACGCTGCGCAGCGGGAACGGGGACATCGACGTTCGGCGTGCGCAGTAGTGAGCGCATCGCGGCGGCGGGCATCCCGATGCTCGCCGCCGTGCCTCGCCCGGCAGGCGCATGGCACCCTCACTTCACCAGGATGATCCGCCCCACCACCGGATACACCCACTCCACCCCTCGCGCCGTGATCACCGCATCATCCTCGAGCGGAATCCGCAGCTTCTTCCCGCCCCATTCGGGAATCGGCGTGTACGCAAACAGCTCGATCGAAAACAGGTTCGACGGCCGCATCTCGTAGGTCAGGCGCCTCGGGTTGAAGAATGCCATCGAGGGCCCGATGCCATGTCCCCAGTCGCCCACGGAATGGCAGCCGATGATGAACTCCACGCTGCTGTCCGCCCGCGTCTGGTTGAAGCCCCGCATCGGCAGGATCCCGGCGCGCGCGATCGACGCATTCAGCGAATCCATCATCTGCTGCGCCGTTTTGCCCGGCCGGGCGGTTCTGTGAATCACATCGCGCACGCGGACGGCATTGTCGAACGCACGCTGAAAGTTCTCCGGCAACTTCGTTTCGCCCGGCTTCAGGATGTAGGCGATCCGCTTCTGGTCGGTCCACATGCTCAGGTACCCGACGCCGAAATCCAGCATCACGATGTCGCCCCGCTGAATGATGCGGTCGTTGCTGGTGGCCTCGATGCCGTTCGGGCCGGTGATGTACACCGACGGCACGGCAAACGACGATCCCAGATGCCGTTCGTATTGCTGCTGCTGAATCCACCACGCAACCTCGGCCAGCGTCGTCACACCCGGCGTGATCACTTCGTTCGACAACGCGCGCTCGGCGATCTGACGCCCCATCTCGCCGGCTTCGCCAAATGCCACGATCTCGCTCGCGGTGCGACGTGATGAGAAGTCCGACACCATCTTCTCCGCACTCACCATCCGGCCGGCGAATGTAGGCCCAAGCGTGCGCACCAGCTGCTGATGAATCGTCTGGCTCAAGCCATCAGCCAGCCCCATCTCGGCTGACATGTTGACGCCGATCCGCTTCGGGTTCCGCGCCGCCACGAACTTCAGGATGTCCGCATCACCGTCGGGAATGTCGTACGCACCGCACACTTCACGATGATGGTCCGTGATGCCAAGTGCCGCACGCTCGATGCGCTCGCCTCCCTTGTCCGTGAAGACATAGTAGCCGACCGTCCCCGTGTACCCGCCACCAAGCAGTGGCGCGAGCGGATCGTCGTGCCCTTCCTTCTGCGCCACGATCCACATGTCGATCCCGTTCTCGCGCATCGCTTCCGGAAGGATGTGGTCGAACTTCTCCTTGCGGATCTGGCACATGCGGTCCCAGCGGATCTTCACCTCTGGAAGTGTGGTGCGCTGCGCTCCGGCAGCCGGCGCAACGAGAGCCATCAGTGCCACAAGTGATGCAGCGCGAATCGTGGCGCGGGAGAGCGTGTGCATGATCGGGAGGCGGTTTGGGAGAAGCCGGGACGTCGAGGTGATCACTGACAGCTACCCAAACATCGCTTGCAGCAGGCTGATGCGGGGAGTGATGGAATCGCGCCACATGCCACGGACTGAGCCCGGATTCCGGTCCGAGGCGGCCTCGACAAATGGAGCCCCGCTGCCTTTTGCCGTGCACGCAATAGCATGAGAGCATGAGTGCGGGCGTGCGTCTGTTCTCAGGCGGAGACTCAGGCGCGGGCATGTCGCACCGAGCGACATTTCGTTGAAGGCACCAACCGAGGAAAGCAAGATGGCACAGTTCACCGTCAACCCGACGCGCTTCGATCCGTACAAGAACTTCAAGTTCCGTGTGAAATGGGATGGCCGCTACGTCGCAGGCGTCAGCAAGGTGTCCGCACTGCGGCGTACCACGGAAGTCATCGAGCATCGCGACGGTGGCGAGCAATCGGTGAGCAGGAAATCACCGGGGCGCACGCACTACGAACCGATCACGCTCGAGCGCGGTGTGACGCACGATCCGGAGTTCGAGCGCTGGGCGAACAAGGTCTGGAACCTCGGCGCGGCTCCCGGTGCCGAAGTATCGCTGAAGGACTTCCGGAAGGATCTCACCATCGAGGTCTACAACGAAAGCGGACAGCTGGCGATCGCATATCGCGTCTTCCGCGCGTGGGTCTCGGAGTATCAGGCCCTCCCTGACCTCGACGCCAACTCCACCGCCGTTGCACTCCAGCACATCACGCTGCAGATCGAAGGGTGGGAGCGCGACTACGAGGTGGCGGAACCAGCTGAGCAGGGTTTCTCCGAGCCCGCATGAGCAACACACTTGCAATCGCCGGCGTCTCGGCCGCCTTGAAGCACCTGCTCGCGACAGGCATGGTGCAGCATCACGTCGCCGAGGCGCTTGGCGCCGCGGTGACCGTTTCCGTTCTCTCGCCCGATCTCGTGCCGCGAAGCGACCACGGGCCGTACCTGAATCTCTTTCTCTACCAGGTGACGGAGAACGCCGCACTGCGAAACGTCGCGCCACCATCGCGCACGACCGGCGCAACTTCAGCCGGGAATCCACCACTCGCGCTCGACCTTCACTACCTGCTGACCGCCTACGGTGCCGCCGAATTGCACGCCGAAGTGCTGCTCGGAACGGCGCTATCTACGCTGCATGAGCATCCCGTCCTGCTCCAGGACCGCCTTCGCACGGCACTCACGCCGACGGGCGCCGACGATGACCCGCTGCCTCCGGCGTTTCAGGCGCTCGCCCGGTGCGATCTTGCCGGGCAGGAGGAGTTGCTGCGCATCACGCCGGCGGCGCTGAATCTGCTCGAGATGTCGCGCATCTTCTCGGCCGCGCAGTCCCCGTACCGTCCGAGCGTCGGCTTCCGCATTTCAGTCGTGTTGATCGATCCGTCCTGAGCCACCCGCCGGCCGAGCGTTGCTTACGTGCCGGGCCGAAGGTATCGCGCCGGAAATACACAGATCTCCGGTCGCTTGGCGCGCGCCAGTCGTGTGTCGATCCGGTTGAACTCGTGCCCACGCGGCGGCACCGTCAAACGCTGCCGCCGCGCGCGGTCGCTACATCACCACCCGCTTCACTTCCACCTTCGCCTTCGGATCCAGCAACGGCTTCCGGTTCCGCAGGTGTTCTTCCATCCGCAATCGCGGCACGCCGTCCGTCATCCAGTCCGGGGCCGGCTTGCCCTGCAGGAAGTGATCAAACCACTCACCCATCCGCACTGCGTAATCCTTCTGGTTGATCGGACGCGCGAGACCGTGATTCTCGCCCACGTATTCCAGCAGCACCACGTCCTTGCCCAGCTCGCGCAGCGTGTTGAAGTACGTGATCCCCTGGTTGAAATCCACCGCGCCGTCGCGGTCGTTGTGGAGAATCATGAACGGAATTTTCAGGCTGTCGGCAAACCGATTGGGTGAATTCCGCAGGTATGCGTCCGGGTTCCGCGCATAGCTCGAACGGAAGCGCCCCTGACTGGAGATGAAGATCCCCTGGTTGGCGCCGCCGGAGTTCCAGTACACGGAGCTGAACATCGACACCATGTCCGTGAGCGGCGCCCCGGCAATCGCTGTCTTGAAGATGTTCGTCTGCGTGGCGATGAAGCTGGTCTGGTATCCACCCCAGCTGTGGCCCTGCAGCGCGACGTTCGCCGAGTCGACGATGCCGCTGGCAATGGCTGCCTTGACGGCGGGCACCACGCACCAGACGGCGGAGCGCCCCGGATCATCCAGCTTGTAGGTGATGTCAGGCATGAAGTACGCGTAGCCGCGTGACGTGTACACACTCGGGTTCGCGTAGCGCGTCGCGTTCGGCTGCGCGTATGCGTGGAATCCCTGTGAGAGCTTCTCGTAGATGTACGTCAGCGTCGGATAGCGCTTTCCTTCTTCGTAGCCCGCCGGAAGGAAGAGTGCGCCCTGCAGGTTGTCGCCGTTGTTGTCGCACTTGTAGTTGATCAGTCGTGCACCCGCGCTCCATGCCACGTTGGCCTGCTGCGGATTCGCATCGGTCAGGCGGCGTTCGTTCGTCAGTCCTGCGTCCGCGACGTACCAGTCGGGGAAGTTCACGAACGACTGCCGGGTGAAGGCCCACACATCGGCGTCACGCGCCTTGCGGTAGTCCACCTTCGAATCTTCCCATGACAGGACACGTGTGCCGCCGCGCATCGCGTCCACGGACACCAGCCCTTCCTTCTTTGTCCGCTCACCGTAGCTCTCGACGAACAGCGGCTTCGAGAGATCGATGCCGCGTTCGCGCACCGGCGCACCCACGCGCTGCTGGTATCGTGTGCCGCTCGCCTTGCCATTCTGCGTGATGTTCATCGCGGCACCACCGGCAACCGGCACGCGCCAGAGGTCCCAGTTATCGCGCAGGATCACGTATCGCGAATCACGAGACCAGCCGAACGGCGGTGCTGCCGGTGGCTTCACGACGTTGTGATCGTCCTCGTCATCCCAGAACGTTGCGGCCACGCCGTCGGTGATGCGGCGCGAGGTCTTCGAGGTGAAGTCGTAAATGCTCCACGCGCCATCGCTGTACCACACGGCACGCTGACCGTCGGGTGAAATCAGCTGGCCCAGCCCACCGCCGAATCCACCCGCGCCCGGATTCTCGACCCGCTTCGCAATCAGCGAGCGTGTGCCGGTCGTCGCGTCGATTGCGTACACATCCCGGTAGGCATGTCCATCCACACTGGCCTGACGCTCGTACGGCGTTTGATCGGTGCCGAGCGCCCAGCGGTCACCATATCCCACGGCGATCGTGCGCATGTTGTCGTCACTGAGCTGGACGACTCTCGGTGACGCCACGTGCCACGCGGCCAGATGATTGAAGGCCCGGTCGGCGTTTTCCTGCACCTGTTGCTGGCTCTGCAGGCGCGGGTCCTTCCAGTGCCAGAGAATCAGTGACGGCGTCTCCTCATCCTGCTTCGCTGGTGCCACCTGTCCGCCCGCACCGGCTCCAGGCGCGGGCGCGTTCCCGCCCGCGCTGACCGGCGCTGCGTTCGATGGTGGGGCGATCGGGTGCGGATCGCGCAATCCGAAGTAGAGCACACTCTGCGCGTCGTTCCATTTTGGCGCACGATCCGAGCTGACGAGGAGCTTGGTGGTCATCCCGGTGCTCCTCTCGTTGATGCTCACCGCGACCGGCGCCTTCGACAGCAGTCGAGACCAGCCGAGCACGGTCGTCAGGGTGTCCTTCAGCGCCGTGTCAGCCACTGAGCGAAGCACCGCCAGGGCGTCACCGCTGTCGGCCCATGTCAGGCGACGGTAGAGCGCCTTCTCGCCATCCAGCGCCCGCACCACCCCCGTCGCCAGTTCGCGCACCTGCACGCCATTGCCGAACTGGTCTCGCTGATCGACGGTGTATGCCAGCAGCTGTCCGGATTCATCGAACGCGTATTCACCGACGCCCGCCACGGTGACCGGTGCGCCCCCCGCAAGGTCGACCAGCATCATCACCGACCCGCTCGGCGGCGCCGCTGCGCCGCTTCCGCCTCCCGGAGCACCAGGCCCGCCAGCAGCCGGAGCGTCCGGCGGCATCAGCTGCAGCGCGATCACGTTCGACCGATCGCCGGCGAAGCGGAAGCTCCGCACGCGCTCGAACTCGCGCTTGGTGCCCGTGGCCAACTCGATCACACCGACACTCGTTGCCGGCGTGCGCCGGTCGCGGCGGGCCTTCTTCGCGTCATCGGACTTCGGGTAGACCGTGTACGCCACCCAGCGATTGTTGCCCGAGATCGCCACCGCCGGCGCCCCACCGAATCCGCCTGGCGGCTCGCCGACCGGCAGGCGTGTCTCCTTGGCGCCGGCCGCAGTGCCGCGTACCACGAACTCCGCGTCGCCCTCGTTCGGAGCGAGGACGTAGGCCATCCAGCGGCCGTCGTTGGAGAGGGTGGGGAAGCGGATGCCCTTCCAGGATAGGAGGTCTTCCATGGTGAGCGGGCGCTTGGTGCCGGGCGTGGCGGCGCTGGCCGGCGCGATGGTCGTGGTCTGTTGTGCGGTGCCGGTCGAGGTGACCAAGGCGAAGGCGACCAGCGCGGCGAGGGTGCCGCGCAGTGGTCGTGAACGACGGTGGGACATGTTGGCGCTCCGGGTGACGACGGTGGTGGCGAAGGTCGTTCGGGGAGGGGGTGGAGTCAATTGGGGAGGGCGGCACACGATTTCGTGTGCGGTGGCTGGAGGCCGTTGCAGGGCGCGGTATGCCCCTGCCGCGTGCGCGCCCTGCGACACACTGCCGGCTGCACTGCGATGCGAGCAGGCAGAGCTGGTCATTCCGCTAACTTCCCTCGAATCATGAAGTTCTATACCGGGGTCACCGACAATCGGTGGTACGCGCACCTCGCGGCGCAGTCGAACCTTGACGAGGTGAACTTCTGGCACCCGAATGGGAGTCCGCCGTTCAAAGGCGCTCCCGAGGGGACGCTGTTTCTCTTCAAGCTGAAGAGCCCGAACCATCACATCGCCGGTGGTGGCTTCCTCGTCAAGTACGAATCGTTGCCATTGCGACTTGCCTGGGATGCGTTCACCACGAAGAACGGCGCGTCCACATTCCAGGAGTTCGCACACCTGATCTCATCTGCACGCGCGAAGGATGCAAATCCGGACAATGATATCGGCTGCAGCATTCTGGCCGAACCGTTCTTCTTCGAGCGGAAGGATTGGATTCCCATGTCCGACAATTTTGCCGGAAGCGTCGTGCGCGGCAAATTCTTCGACACGAACGATCAGGAGGGCGGGCGTATATGGACAGCCGTACAGCGAGTGCTTCAGAAGCCATCTGACTGGCCGCAGCGCGTGGCTGAACGACCAGCGCTACGCGGCGCACCTGTTCTCGTGCGGCCTCGACGCGGCCAGGGTGCATTTCGCGCGCTCGTGACCAATGCGTACGGCCGTCGCTGCGCCATCACAGGCGAATCGACGCTCCCTGTGCTCGAGGCGGCGCACATCAAGCCGGTCGCGGCCGAAGGGCTCTACAACACGTACAATGGTCTTCTGCTGCGATCGGATTTTCACAAACTCTTCGACGTCGGGCTGATCACCGTCACACCAGAGTATCGCGTTCTGGTAAGCAACCGGATCAAGGAAGCGTGGTTTAACGGCAAGGCGTACTATCGTTTGCACGGAGCGCGTCTTGCATCGCTGCCAGCGTCTCTGGAAGATCTTCCGCGGGCGGAGTTTCTCAGCTGGCACAACGAGTACAAGTACGACAAGGAGGTATCGAATGCTTAGCCCAGTGACTCTCGAGGCAGCGCTCGATTTTCGCCGTGCCCGTGAGTGGGAGCAGTTTCACACGCCGCAGAATCTCGCGATCGCGGTCGCGGTGGAGGCTGGTGAGCTGCTCGAGCAGTTTCAGTGGATGCTGCCGGCGGTTGACGTGCTCACGCCCGCCCGCAAAGCGTCAATCGAGTCAGAGATTGCCGACGTCGCCATCCTGTTGTCGTATCTCGCGAACGACCTCGGGGTAGATGTGGACGAGGCCGTGATGCGGAAGTTGTCGCTGAACGCGGAGCGGTACCCTGTTGAGCGCGCACGCGGGTCTGCGAAGAAGTACAGCGAGTATTCGCAGCCGGATTGAGGCACAGGTCTGGAGCTCGTGACATCAATGACAGACGCGACCGTTTCGGTGAGAGATCGTGAGTTCAAGATCTGAATCGATATGCGATCCCGCAGTCCGCGTCCCTCTGGCGGCGCTGCGTATTTCGATTCACATCGCGTCCTCCAGATCCCCAAGCACGTCCAGCAACCCCACCGCCTCCCACGACTGATTCCGCGCACCGATCGTCAACGGTGTGAGCACACCCGCCGCCACCAGTTGCCGGATCGCGTCATACACCGGTGCCTTGCCACGCCCCGTCGCCGCAGCAGCCACCGGCGCTGTCAACACGAGGTGAGCCGGCAACACATCGATCACTGCCCATGCTGCAGCATCAGCGCGTGGTGCATCCGGCGTTGCGGCAAGTTGCGCACGCCACACCTCCACCTGGCGTCGCACGCTCCGCAGGTATCCATTCGCCAGCAGCGCAGCGCTGGCCGCAGACGCGGCGAACTGTACCACCCAGTCCTCGAGGCGGTTGTCACGGAAGTCCGTCAGCCCGGCGATGTAGCGGTCTTTCTTACTCGCCAGCACGACACTGATCGGCGGCACGTACTCCGGCGCCAGGCGGCGCCGGCGCAGGACAACCTGAACCAGCGCTCGCCCGGTGCGTCCATTGCCGTCGTCAAACGGGTGTATCGTCTCGAACTGCGCGTGCACCAGCGCGGCCTGGACTATCGGTGGAAGTGTGGTGTCGTTGATTGCGGCACAGAGGTCAGCGAGCAACGGTGCTACGTACTCCGGCGGCGGAGGAACGAAGTCGGCACCGCACGGCGTGTAGTCGTTCCCGCCGATCCAGTTCTGCGTGGTGCGGATCACGCCGGCAATTCGCGTCGCGTTGGGCGCACTCGACATCAGCCTCGCATGGATCGTGGTGATCTGTTCCGGCGTGAAGACCTCCGCGTTCGCAGCCGCATCGACTGCGATCTGCATCGCTTCGATGTTCGCGAGCACCTCCATCGCGGTCGGTCCCACCCTGCCGCCAGCTTCGGCTTTGGCTTCCGCGCGCGCCAGTTCGCGGAGGCCAACCTGCAGCCCTTCGACCTTGGATGAGGCGATGGATTCCGTTCTGAGAAGGAGCCGGGCCAGCGGTGCCAGCGCCGGCCGGGCTTCAGCGTTCAGCCGCTGGATCGCCGCCTCCGCGTCGGACACGACACCAGCCGTTTCCGCGCTCAGCGTGACGTTCAGCTCCGCCAGCGTCGCCGGGATGTACGCTTCGTATTCGCACGCGCGACGGTGACGAGACGGAGCATACGAGGTCGGGTCAGACTGCCAGATCAGGGAGATGCGACGGGCCGGCATATCGAACGTGAGTTGGTTCTTGGTTCTGAATACTGTGTATCCAGAACTAAACGTATATGTCTGGTTCGGTTTGTCCAAGCCCGTGGTACGGAGCGAGCCGCAAGAACAGCGCGTCTGATTCCGTGTCGAAAGGGGGCGTTTCCCTCTACGGCAGGCAGGGTCAAACCTGTGAGGGGTGCCAAAGTCTGAACGCGGCACTCACGCCGTGAGATTCGAGCGTGGGTCCGATTGTGTGATTGCCAAGTGTGACAGTGTTCGAAACTTCACGGGCAGGTCTCACCACAACGACAGTCTACAGTTGTATCCCGAGGAGGAATTGGAGAAATCAACCAAACGAAGGGTAGGCGGATCACGGTGAGGTTGATCAATCCCTGAAGGGTGAGCTGGTGATGGTTTCCAGCGCGTGATCCTGCGAGTTATATCGTTTTATGCTTGAGTTATCGACTCTTGAAAACTCGCACATATTTTGACATACTTTGGAATGGAAACCATCCGAAACCCGTTCACTCCAGGCGCTGGCGCACCTCCGCCCGAACTTGCCGGCCGTGAAGATATTGTCGAGACCGTCAGGGTGGCCTTAGAGCGCGTGCGGCTCGGCCGGGCAACCAAAAGCGTGATCCTGATTGGCCTGCGGGGAGTCGGGAAGACTGTGCTCCTCAACCAGCTACGGCTGAATGCCGAGTCCGCGAAACTTCGTACGGTTCGGATCGAAGCCCCGGAAGGTCGGTCGCTCCCCGCGGTTCTCGCACCACAGCTCCGACAGGCACTCCTCGCGCTCTCCAGATCGGCGAAGGCGGCAGACCTCGCCAAGCGAGGATTGCGAGCGCTCACCGGCTTCGCGAAGGGATTGAAGTTCAAGTATGTCGATATCGAGGTTGGCTTCGATGCCGACGCCGAGCCGGGCCTCGCCGACAATGGAGATCTCGAGCACGATCTGCAGGCACTGCTCGAAGTAGCCGGCGAAGCGGCGCGCGCCGATGGGACAGCGCTCGTACTCTTCATCGATGAATTGCAGTACGTACCGGAGGAGCAGCTTGCCGCGCTCATCACGGCACTACATCGCGCGGCGCAATCGCAGCTCCCCGTGACCTTGGTTGGCGCCGGACTCCCACAACTTCCGGGCCAGATGGGCAAGGCAAAGTCATACGCCGAACGCCTGTTTGACTTCCCGGAGATTGGTCCGCTGAACGAGGTGGCCGCGCGACGAGCGATCGTGAATCCGCTACACAGCGAAGGCGTCGAGATCGAGCCGTTAGCCATTGCCTCAATCCTGCGCGCGACGCGCGGCTATCCGTATTTTTTACAGGAGTGGGGTAAGCACGCCTGGGATGTCGCCGCCGACTCGCCTATTACTGCGGAAGACGTCGCACATGCGACGCAGTCGGCAGTCGCAGCACTGGATGAGAGTTTCTTTCGGGTTCGCTTCGATCGGCTGACGCCCAGTGAGAAACGATATCTCCGCGCGATGGCCGAGATCGGGCCAGGCCCGCACCGTTCGGGTGAGATCGCCAAAGTGCTGGGGAAACCAGTGACTGCGGTAGGTCTGACGCGCGCTCGACTCATCGCCAAGGGGATGGTCTGGAGTCCGGATCACGGAGACACCGCGTTTACAGTCCCGCTCTTCGATGAGTTCATGAAGCGCATCATGCCCGGCGAAGAGTGGCGTACCTGACTCGGTTCTTGCACGTGGGTCCTCCGGTGACAATGCACTGATTTCACCATTCCGATCGAACGTGTTGGGAATCCACGCCATCGCGGCCGAATGCCGCGCCAGAGAATCCGCGATGAAACGCGCATGGCCTCTGATCTCGTAGATTGCACTGCCACCAACGACGTTTCGACCTTCTGGCCGCCACCTGCACGTTGGCGACACCTCCCCTTCCAGCACACAGCGAGGCACCATGGAACAGATCGTCGTGTGGGCACTGCTGACCGGCGGCATCACAGGCGGCGTCTGGACGAGCATCGTACTGCTCGGCAATCAGGCACGTCTGCGCAAGGAACAGCGGGCGCTCGGGGACGACGTCGCCGCCCGTCGCGCGGAACTGGCGCTCCTGGAAGTCAGGCTGGCGTTCGTTGAGTCGCGGTTTGCGTTGGTCGACGGTGCCATCCAGACCGAGCTGCAGCCATCTGACGCTCTCGCCGCCGACGCGGCAGTAACACGTGGTCGATGAGCCGTGCAGTGTCTCTGCGGCCGTCACCGCGTTGACCCAGTGCCGTTCCTGAGCGTCGTAACGCCCGGTTGACGCGACGCGGTCGGCAACGGCTCCCGGAGCGAGAACGAGACTCGCCAGCGTGACGGCAGGCAGGAATGATGTCACTTCATGGCACTTTGGCTTACATGACGGCACCGGAAACACGAAGCGCCCAGCTCATCGCCGGGCGCTTCGAATTTCATCCAGTGGCCAGGGAGGGAATTGAACCCCCGACACGCGGATTTTCAGTCCGCTGCTCTACCAACTGAGCTACCTGGCCAAGACCCTAAACTAGCCACACAACCTCACACCACCAACCACCATCACTTCCGACAACGCCCTACTC
>JANMNM010000325.1:0-6783 GCA_031373905.1 Gemmatimonadaceae bacterium
AGGCACGGCGTCATGTGCGGGCCGAACTCGCGGTGCGCGATGCGCTCGTGCGCACGCGGACGCGCTACGTCGCGCTCGCGAAAGCGCTGGTGCGACGCGATGGACTCCGCGTGCCGACGAGTGCGAGTGCGTGGGTGCCGAAACGGATCGCGGAACTCGACCTGTCGCCGACGCTGACGACGGAGTTGGCGCCCCTCTTCGCGGTGTTCGCGCCGCTGAACGCGCAGATCGCCGTGGCCGATGCGCGGATCGCGGCCTTCGCGGACGAGGATCCGATCGCGGCGCGGCTCACGACGGCGCCGGGTGTCGGACCGGTCACCGCCAGTGCGTTCGTGGCCACCATCGATGACATCACGCGATTTCGCACGGCGCACGAGTTGGAGGCGTACCTCGGGGTGATTCCCAGTGATCGCAGTTCAGGGGAGAAACGCCAGCTGGGGCACATCACGAAATCGGGCAACGGGCGGATGCGCTGGCTGCTGGTCGAAGCGGCGCGGACGATCATGCGGTCAAAGTCCCCAGAGACCGCCGCCTTGCGGGCGTGGACCGTCCAGATCGCGCAGCGGCGCGGGAAACGCATCGCGGTGGTCGCGCTCGCGCGCCGCTTGGCGGGCATCCTCTACGCGATGTGGCGGGACGGTGTGTCGTACGACGCGCAGCAGATCCGCCCGCGACCGACGGAGGCCCCACCGCGCGCGGCGTGAACGGCGGCGGACCGCAGCGCGAATCGAGTTGACTGAATCGGGAGCGACAGAGCGCGTGAAATTCCGCGACGCACCACGGCCCATCGACGTAGTGGGATAGTTGGCGCCACCCCGCTCTTTCGTACCACCCTCATGCGCCGGGACCACTGCGTCCCACCCGAGAGCGCGAACAGAAGGCTGAGCAGCACCTCGAGGATCGCTCGGACCACCGAAAACGCTGTGACGGCAAGCCTCGCAACAGCAACTGGGGCTTGACGCGGGCCGGCGCTTAACCAAAGTAGTTTCGATCTGAGTACTTGGAGCGGACGGCGCGACCACCGACCTCGCGCGCGCCGAAGGACGGGCGGCGGCGTGACCTCCGCTCTGCTGGCGCGCCTCGCGGGCCGTCCGGTTTGCGGTCCTGGTGGGGTGCCGGGCGCGGAAGGCGAGCGATGATCGGCCCCAACGGGGAATGCCGAATCGACAATGCGGGCGTTCCGAGCGGGCTGAGCGCCCGAGCCCGCGCCAAGACCGCCTTGAGATCTTCGGGTCGCCAAAGATCCCGTTGCATGCCATCGTGCCATCCTGACACTGAACCATTTGATTCAGTGGGCCCAAGCCGACTTCGATCGCTCGTTCGGAGCACTCTCGGACGCCACCCGGCGCGGTGTGCTGGAGGAACTCGGGCGTGTGGACGCGTAGATCACGGTGCTTGCACAGCGGTTCCACATGACCCTCACGGGCATGAAGAACCATGTCCACGTGCTGGAGCAGGCGGGGCTCGTCACCACGGAGAAGGTCGGACGCGTGCGCACATGCAGGCTCTGCCGGCGCGGTCTGCAGGACGAGGCGGAGTGGATCGAACGGTACCGCCAGCTTTGGAGCGCACGGTTCGACGAACTGGACATGGTTGTCGAGAACCTGAAACGACGGGAGAGAGCCAATGGACGCAACAACCGCAGGTGAATCCGGCGCAGCGAAGCATGAGACGACGGTGGAGCGGAGGTCGGACCGCGAGCTCGTCGTCACACGAACCGTCAACGGTTCGGCGCGCCTCGTATTCGAGGCGTGGACGAAGGCTGAACTGTTCAGGCAGTGGTGGGTGCCGAGATCGTATGGCCTGAACCTGGTCTCCTGCGCGATGGACGCCCGTGTCGGAGGTGCGTACCGTCTGGCCTTTCTGCACGAGGGCTCGACCATGGAGTTCTTCGGCACGTATCTGGAAGTGACACCCCATTCGCGTCTCGTCTGGACGAACGAGGAAGGCGAAGGCGGCACGACCGTCACCACGGTGACCTTCGATGAAATCGCCGGCAGAACGGTGGTGGCGGTGCACGATCTGTACCCGTCGACGGAAGCGGCTGACGCCGCCGCCGGATCGACCGGCGCCATGCCTGAGGCGCTCGACCAACTCGACGAACTTCTCGGCAGCCTGGCATCAACAGCGACAGATTGACGCAGAACCGGTGCGTCACGCGGGACCGCGCCGCACTTTTGCGCACCGAAACATCCCGAGTGCGATCCCTGCAGCGTCGGCTGGCGCACGTCAAGAAGTTCTTTCAGCATCCGCGTTTGCGCTACGCGGCGTGATGTCTACACTTTCTGGCCCAATCAATGACTGCGTCGCTTGCTCCAGTTCTCGACCTCGACGTCTTTGAACCGTGCAAAGTCCTTCACGTTGACCGTGACGAGGACGAGCTCATTCACCCGGGCAATGGCCGCAATCTGCCCGTCCACATACGGTGCCGGTCGCCCGAGCCCCTCGAGCCGCGCACGCTCGTGGCCGTGCCAATGCGCCGCGGTCTCGTCATACGCCAGCACGGGAAAGGATGCGAGGACGACGTCCTGCAAATAGGTCTCAAGGGCTGCCCGCCGCTTGCCGCGAGGCAGTCGGTGACATCCATATGTCAGTTCGTGCCACACAGGGGCCGCGATGGCGCATTCGTGCCCGTCGGATTCCAGGTGCTTCACGATCTCCGGGTTCGGTACTTTCGACATCGGCGAAGACACAATGCTGGTGTCCAGCAGATATCGAACAGTCACAGCGGCACCTTACGCCCGGTCTCGGTATTTCGCGCCGCGGCGAAAAACCCATCGTCGAGCCCCACATCGTGCAGCGTATGCGTTGTCAGGAATCGTCTGTACGCGTCGCCGAATGACACACGCTCGCCGCGAAGCCGCGAAAATTCTCGCAAGGACACTACGACGGCCACAGCCTTGCCGCGCCGCGTCAGCTCAATCTCCTGACCGGTCTCGACCTGATCGACGATGGTGGGAAGGCTCGACCGTGCCTCGGCGATGGAGTATCGTTTAGCCATGCACCCAATGTACATGTACATGTACAACAATGCAAGTCCCGACGCCCAACGGGCGAATGCAGCTGACGGCCGATCTATCGTGATGCCCTGCGCTGATCCGAAATCGGAACGCTCAGCTTCGAGCGTTTGCACGGCGCCGCCGGCCGGCTAGCCGGGAATGTCAGGCTCCACAAGCGTCGCAAGCTGCGCCAGCGACTCCTGCCATCCGAGGTAACACATGTCCAGCGGAATGAGCTCCGGGATGCCGTTCTGCGTGATGGACAGTTCGGTACCGCACGACACAGGTGTGAGCGAGACGGTCACCTCGAGCACGCCGGGCAGATTCGGATCGTCGAACGTGTCCGTGTATCGGATCAGCGTGTCCGGCGCCAGCTCGATGTACTCGCCGCCGAACGAGTGACCGTTACCCGTCGAGAAGTTGTGGAACGACATGCGGAACGTGCCGCCAACCCGCGCTTCGAAGTGATGCACCTCACACGTGAAACCGTATGGCGGAAGCCACTTCGTCAGCGCGCCTGCGTCGAGGAATGCGCGATAGAGTCTTGCCGGCGTCGTGCGCATGACACGGTGCAGTCGTACGGTGCGTTCAGACATGAGTCGTGCTCCTCACGGAGCTGCGGTCCGCAGTCGAAGTGAGGCGACGATGGGCACGCAGTTGCCCACCGGCTACACCATCGACGTGTAGTGCGGCTCGTACATCGCAGCTGTCACCGCAGCTGCGATGTCAGCCGGACGCTCCCGTCGCGCCAACCCTCGATCAAAGGCAACGCCAGCGACGGCAATCGCGATGGCATGCGACACCTCACGGATTCGCGAGAGGCTTGGGTACACGCGCCCGATCGCGAGATCGTCCACCGTCACTTTTGACGCGAGTGTGCGCGCGGCCACCGCGAACATCTCATCCGTGACGCGCGACGCTTCGGAGACCATCACGCCAAGGCCGACTCCAGGGAAGATGTAGGCGTTGTTCCCCTGCCCCGGCACGTGCGTTCGACCAGCGTGCGTGACCGGCGCGAACGGGCTGCCACTGGCAAAGATCGCCCGGCCACCGGTACCCGCATACGCTTCCTGCGCGGTGCACTCGGCCTTCGACGTCGGGTTGGAGAGCGCCAGCACGATCGGTCGCTCGTTGTGCCGCGCCATCGCGCCAAGCACGGCTCCGTTGAACATGCCCGGTGTGCCTGACACGCCGATGATCGCGTGCGGCTTCAACGACTCGATGGCGTCGAGCAGGCTGCCGAGCGGTGCATGTTCATGTGCGTATCTCCGCTTGTGCTCTGCCAAGCCCTCGCGCGACGATTCGACCAGCCCGCCCGAGTCCACGAATGAGCAATGCGATCGTGCCTCGGCTTCCGGCACGCCTTCCTCCATCAGGGCTTCGACAACCAGATCGGCGATCCCGATGCCTGCTTCACCAGCGCCCAGGAAGAGCAGGCGCATGTCGCGCAGGGGCGTTCCGGTGACCCGCGCGCACGAGTAGAGGCCAGCGAGGACGACGGAGGCCGTGCCCTGAATGTCATCATTGAACATGCAGATCCTGTCGCGCCACTTCGCCAGCAGCACGAAGGCATTGTGGTTGCCGAAATCCTCGAACTGCAGGCATGCCAGCGGGAACCTCGCCTGGACAGCCTCGATGAACTCATCGACCAACTCGTCGTATGCCGCCCCTCGCAGCCGCGGACGGCGCAGGCCGAGGTAGGCGTGACTTTCACGAAGCACGTCGTTGTTCGTTCCGACGTCCAGCGTGATCGGAAGGCACTGAAACGGCGACACGCCGGCACACGCCGTGTACAGCGTGAGCTTCCCGATCGGAATCCCCATCCCGTTGGCCCCCAGGTCGCCGAGGCCGAGGATCCGTTCGCCATCGGTCACGACGATCATGCGGACACTGTCCTCCGGCCAGTTGGACAGCACCTTGGCCACCTGTCCGCGATCCTCGGCGGTGATGTACAATCCGCGGCTTCGGCGAAAGATCCGGCCGAATTCCTCGCAGGCCTGGCCAACCGTCGGCGTGTAGAGCACCGGCATGAACTCCTCGAGATTGTCCATCACGAGGCGGTAGAAGAGCGTCACATTGCGGTCGTGCAAGCCCACCAGATAGACGTACTGTTCGATCGGCGTTGCCTTGGAGCGCACGGCGGGCAGGATACGCGCGAGCTGTTCCTCCTGGCTCATCACCCGCGGTGGCAGGAGCCCGAGAAGCCCCAGCTCCTCGCGTTCCTGCTGCGTGAATGCCGTCCCCTTGTTCAGGACAGGGTCGTTGAGCAGGTCGGCACCGCGCTTCGATCGACGCTCGGGTATGGTCATGTTGACTCCTTTCTGTGGCGGTGTTCGCGATGCGATGTACAGTATCGCGCGGGCTGGGCACGCGGGCGACCAGCGCTCAGAATCGTGCGATCACCCAACCCGGCACGACGGCGAGCACGATGGTCGCGGCAAGGCAGAGCCAGCCGGCGACCTGCGACGCGCCGTCGGCGCGCTGTTCGTTCCACAACGGCTCACTCCACACGGCATCCCGTTCAGCCATGAACATGCGCACGATGACACGCAGATAGAAATAGATGCCGAGGTAACTGCCCAGGAGGCCGAGGACGGCGAAAGTGGTGTGGCCCGCAGCCACGAGGTTGCGGAAGATGAAGAACTTCGCGACGAATCCCGGCAGCGGCGGCAGACCGGCCAGGGAGAGCATCGCCAATGCCAGCAGGACCGCTGCGACAGGATCCCGCCGGTAGAGTCCGCGGAGCTGACCGAGGTCATCCCGCTTCTCGTCATGCTCGTGCCGCGGCAGAACCGCAAAGGCAAGCAAGTTGGCGATCGCGTAGGTGACGACATAGAAGAGCACGGCCCCGCGCCTGGAGAACGGCGTGCCTGGCACGGCGTAGAACAGGTAGCCTGCGTGTGCGATGGACGAATACGCAATCATGCGGCGGAAGCTCGTCTGCCGGATCGCAGCGAGGTTTCCCCAGACGATCGACGCAAGCGGCAGGACGTAGAGCAGGTCCACCACCGGACCCGTCACGCGCACGAGCGCTACGAGCGAGACCGCCACCATGAGCACCGCGCCCTTCATCAACGTCGACATGTAGGCCGTCACGGGCACGCTGGCACCCTCGTACGTGTCCGGCGCCCACGCATGAAACGGAACGATCGCCGCCTTCAGGAAGAGCGCCACGAACACGAGCACCACAGCCATCGAGAACCACGCATCCTGCGATCCCAGCGCAAGCGCAAACTCGCTGACGGCCATGGAACCGGTCGCGCCATAGAGGAGGGACACTCCCATCAGGAATGTTGCCGACGCGGTACCGCTCAGCACGAGATACTTGAACGCCGCCTCCGCGCTCTGCGGCCGACGGTACGCCAGCAGGACCAGGGCATACGCAGGGAGCGACAGCAGCTCCAACCCGAGGAACAGCGGAAGGAAATTCTGCGCCGACACGGCAATGCACAGTCCGTACAGCGATGACAGGAGCAGGATGCCGAATTCTCCGTCGCTGAACTCGCTCTTCGACATGAGCAGCACGGGCACTGCGAGCGCCAGCAGCGCGCCCTTCGCGTGGAGTGTCCCGACATGCAACACCAGCTGACCATCGAACAGTGTCCAGACCTCACCGGCGGACGCCAGCCAGAACGCCGCCGCTGTGGCCGCAACCGTGGCCGCAATTGCAACCCACGTCGGCCACATGCGACGCACACCGGATGCCTCGAGCAGAATCAGCACGACGATGCCGAGCAGCAGGAAGTGCTCCGGCAGCATCGCAATCAGGGTCTCACGGTCAGGC